>JADJZA010000008.1:300000-423370 GCA_016719385.1 Candidatus Microthrix subdominans
ACGGTGGGCCTGGAGCGCGACCTGGCCGCCCAGCTGGCGACCCCCGACCTGCCAGCGGTGGTGGCACCCTGCCACCTGGTGCTCGGCGACGCCGACGCCGTCTGCCCCCCGGCGATGGGCGCCTGGCTGGCGGAGGGCCTCGTCTCCGCCGAGGTCACCGTCGAGACATTGCCCGGCGCCGGCCACGCGTTCCCGCTGGTGCGCTGGGCCGAGCTGATCACGGCGGCCGCCGGCCTCTGAGAGACTGTGATGATGATGCTCAACGCGTTCGGCCGGGATCGCTCGCTGGGGCTGGCGGTGGCCTCGGTGCGCGACTATCGGGAGGCGGCCCGACGTCGGCTGCCCCGCCAGATGTTCGACTACATCGACGGTGGCGCCTACGAGGAGGCGACCCTGGCGGCCAACACCGCCGATCTGGAGGCGATCTCGCTGCGACAGCGGGTGATGCGCGACGTCTCGAATCGGTCGATGGGCACGACCGTGCTGGGCGAGCGCCTCGAGTTGCCGGTGATCCTGGCGCCGGTTGGGCTGGCCGGCATGTTTGCCGCCCGCGCCGAGGTGCAGGCGGCCAGGGCGGCCGAACGAGCCGGGGTGAGCTTTGTCGAGTCGACCGTCTCGATCTGTTCGGTCGAGGAGGTGGCCCAGGCGACCGAACGGCCCCCGTGGTTCCAGCTCTACGTCATGCGCGACCGCTCGTACGCCGAGGCGCTGATGGCACGGGCCCAGGCGGTCGGGTGTCGGGTGCTGGTGCTCACCGCCGACCTGGCGGTGGTCGGCGCCCGTTACCGCGATACCCGCAACGGCCTGGGTGGCGATATCTCGGCCCTGGGCAAGGCGGTGCGGGGCATCGACCGCGTGCGTCACCTGCGCTGGGTGCGCGACGTCGGCCTCGGCGGCCGACCGCACACGTTCGGCAACCTCACCGACGCGGTGCCGGGCGCCACCTCACCCGACGACTTTCGGACCTGGGTGGACGCCCAGTTCGACCCGTCGGTCACCTGGGGCGACCTGGCCTGGGTGCGCGCCCACTGGGACGGGCCGATCGTGCTCAAGGGCATCCTCGACCCCGAGGACGCCCGGGCGGCCGCCGACGCCGGGGTGGAGGCGGTGGTCGTGTCCAACCACGGCGGCCGCCAGCTCGACGCCGTGCCCTCGACGGCGGCCGCATTGCCGGCGGTGGTCGAGGCGGTCGGCGATCGGGTGGAGGTCCTGGTCGACGGCGGGGTCCGCAGCGGCCTCGACGTGCTGAAGATGATGTCGCTGGGCGCCAGGGCCTGCCTGGTCGGCCGCCCGTGGGCGTGGGCGGTCGCCGTCGACGGCGAGGCCGGCGTGACCCACCTGCTCCAGATCCTGCGCGATGAGCTGGCGGTGGCGATGGGCCTCACCGGAACCGACGACGTGGCCAAGCTGGGGGCGGACCACCTGTTGTAGGGCGACCTCGGGCGGCCCGACGAGGATGCGGGTGGGTCCGAATTGCTCGGTGCCGAGCGTCGACCTGGTGATTACACGCCGGCTGGGGCGCGCCGGGGGTCGACCGTGCCGTAGAGCGTCGAACGCTGCCGAACGCTGCGGTCGAGCGAGCCGGCGATGGCTGCGAAGTCGGCCTCGGTGGCCATCGTCCCGTGCTCGGCGCCGGCGGCCCGCGAGATGTTCTCGTCCATCAGCGTGCCGCCCAGGTCGTTCACCCCGGCCTGAAGCAACTGGCGCGCCCCGCCGAGGCCCAGCTTCACCCAGGAGGCCTGGATGTTGTCGATGAGACCCCGATAGGCGAGCCGACCGACCGCGTGCATCAACACGACCTCGCGCCAGGTGGGTCCCCGGCGGGATTGCCGCTGCAGGTAGATCGGGCTGGCCATGTGCACGAATGGCAAGGGCACGAACTCGGTAAAGCCCCCGGTCTCGACCTGAAGCTCACGGGTTCGGATGAGGTGGCGGGCCCAGTGCCGGGGGTGCTCGACCGACCCGAACATGATCGTGACATTGGACCGCAGCCCGACGCGGTGGGCTACCCGGTGGGCCTCCAGCCACTCCTCGGTGTCGATCTTGTCGGGGCAGAGCACCGCCCGAACCTCGTCGTCGAGAATCTCGGCGGCGGTGCCGGGCAGCGAGGCCAGGCCGGCCTCGGCCAGGCGTCGCAGGTAGCTCTCGAGGTCCTCGTCGAGGCGCTTGGCCCCCTCGGTCACCTCGAGCGCGGTGAACCCGTGGACGTGCATGTCGGGCACGGCCTCCTTGACCGCCCGCGCCACGTCCAGGTAGTAGTCGCCGTCGAACTTGGGGTGGATGCCGCCCTGGAGCGTCACCTCGGTGGCCCCGAGGTTCCAGCCCTCTGCGGCCCGCTCGGCGATGTCGTCGAGGGTGAGCAGGTAGGGGGTGCCCCTCAGGTTGAGCGACAGTGGGCCCTTGGAGAAGCCACAGAACTTGCACTTGAACGTGCACACGTTGGTGTAGTTGATGTTGCGGTTGACCACGTAGGTCACCTCGGGGCCGGCCACCGCGGCGCGCAGCCGGTCGGCGGCGTCGGCGACCGCCGCCACCTCGGGCCCTCGGGCGCCAAACAGGGTGACGATCCGGTCCTCGTCCAGCGCCTCGCCGGCCTCGAACGCCGCCAGCGTCTCGGCGACCGCGCCGCCTCGGTTGGGCGTGCCGGCCGAGGGCGGGTCGAGCCGCTCCGGGACGAGCACCGGGGGCTCGATGGGGACGCCCGAGTACCACTGGGTGGAGTCGATGCCGATCAGTTCCACCTCGGCGCCGTCGGCCACCTGGGCGGCCGCCCGCTCCTTGATCCGCTCGGGAAAGACCGAGCCCGGATCGTCCCGGGCCAGGCCCTCGGCATCGGAGCGGTCGAGCACGGCGAAGCGCAGCGCCGGGTCCAACCAATGCTCGGGCCGGGTGGCCCAGGCGGGGTGCACGGTCAGGCGGGGCGCCAGGGTAAACCCGGCGGCCTCGGTCACCTCGAACAGCCGATCACGATCGGGCCAGGGTCGCTCCGGGTTGACGTGATCGGCGGTGATCGGCGAGACGCCGCCCCAGTCGGAGACGCCCGCCGCAAGCAGGTGGCCGAAGTCGTCGGACAGGTTGGGAGGCGCCTGGATGGCCACGTCGTCGGGCAGGATCAACCGGGCGAGCGCGATCGCCTCCAGGTAGGCGTCGTCGGGGCACGGCTCCGAGCGCCACATGGCGGTGCCGCCCTTGGGCAGGAAGTTCTGGACGATCACCTCCTGCACGTGGCGGTGACGGTGATGCGATTCGGCGATGGCAGCGAGTGCGTCAACCCGGTCGGCGCGGGTTTCGCCGATACCGACGAGGATGCCGGTGGTGAAGGGGATCGCCAGCTCGCCAGCCCAGTCCAGGGTGGCCAGACGCCGGGCCGGCACCTTGTCGGGCGAGCCCCGATGGGCATCGAGGTCGTCGCGCAGGCTCTCGATCATCATGCCCTGCGAGGGCGACACCCGGCGCAGGGCCTGGAGCTCCTCGGGAAACAGCGCCCCGGCGTTGGCGTGGGGCAGCAGGCCCGTCTCGTTCAGCACGGCCTGGGCGGCCTCGACGACGTAGTGCACGGTCGACTCGTAGCCATGGTCGTCCAGCCAGCGTCGCGCCGCCGGGTAGCGCAGCTCGGGGCGTTCGCCCAGCGTGAACAGGGCCTCGTGACACCCGGCCTCGGCCCCGGCGGCGGCGATGGCGAGCACGGTGTCCAGGTCGAGGTAGGGGTGGTCGAGCCGGGCCGGCGGTTGGGCGAAGGTGCAATACCCACAGCGATCCGCGCACAACATCGTCAACGGGATGAACACCTTGGGGGAGAACGTCACCCGGTTGCCAAACGCACGGTCTCGCCGGGCGGCGGCCCGCTCGGTCAGCTCGGACAGCGGCAGGTCGAGCAGCGCCTGGGCTTCGAGCGCCGAAGGGGGAAGTGCCATGCCGGCGACCATATCCCGCCCACCCCCGATCCCCGAGGTCACGACGGCTCCTCGTGCCTCGCCCGATTGTCTCCCGCCGGTTTGTCCAGCGCCGGCGCTGCATCCGGAGGTTCGTCCCCGACCGGGCCCGCGTCGTCGTGCTCCTGGGGCACCACGACGTAGAGGGGACGCGCCTTCACCTCCTCGACGATGCGCCCGACGTATTCGCCGATTACCCCGAGAAACATCATCTGCAACCCCCCGAGGCCGAGGACGACCAGCAGCACGGTGGTCTGTCCGGACAGAAAAGGCGAACCCAACGCTCGGGCGACGATCACGATCGGAACGGCGACCAGCGCGGCGGTGGCGACCAGGAAGCCGACCAGGGTGGCCAGCTGGAGGGGAACGAAGGAGAACGACGTGACCGCGTTGATCGCCAGGCGCACCATGCGACCCATCGAGTACTTGGTCGTCCCCGCGTACCGGGCCGAACGGTCGTACGCCACACAAACCTGTCGAAAACCGGCCCAGGCGACCATGCCCCGCACGAAGCGGTGCCGCTCGCGCATCGAGGTGAGCACCTCGACCACCTGGCGGTCCAACAGGCGGTAATCCCCGGCGTCGAGCTGGATGTCGAGGTCGGTCAGGCGCCGGATGCCCCGGTAAAACCACTTGGCGGTGGCGACCTTGAAGCGGCTCTCGCCCCGGCGTTCGTTGCGGACGGCGTGCACGACCTGGGCGCCGAGGCGCCACTGGGTGACCAGCTCGGCGATCAGCTCGGGTGGGTCCTGGAGATCGGAGTCGATGATGACCACCGCGTCGCCGCCGGAGCGATCCAGCCCGGCGGTGATCGCCACCTGATGGCCGAAGTTGCGCGACAGGGTGACGACGCCGACCCGCGGGTCGGCGTCGACGAGCGCCGCCAGCTCGGCGTCCGAGCCGTCGGTCGAACCGTCGTCGACGTAGACGACCTCGCAGCGGTCGGGTGAGATGTCGTCCAGGTGGTCCAGGGCGGCGATCAGCCGCCGATGAAATTCGCCAATCGCTGCGGCCTCGTCAAACACCGGTGCGACCACCGACAACACGGGACGGCGGGCCGGCGGCGCGTGTGCGGTACATCCGGGTGTCTCAGCCATCATCGCCGCCCTTCTCCGCTCGATCCTTGTCCGCAGCCAGGCCGTCCGCTTCGCTCACGGCCGAGGCCGGTCCCGTCCCGCGACGCCGTCGGACGACGGGGAGCCCGAAGCGTGCGAGCAGGAAGACCAGGGTGATCGCAACGCCCAGCCGGTCCGCCCGGGACCGCCGAAACGTCGCTTCGACGATGTGGCGGCCGGCGTCGGGCAGCCGGGCGGTGAGGAACCCGCCGCGCTCATTGGCTGTGATCGCTGTGCCGTCGATGCTCAGGTGCCACTTGGGGAAGGCGGGCAGGCCGGTCACCAACTCCTCGGCGCCCTCGGTGCGCCACCGCACCCGTTCGGGACTCCAGGCGAGCAGCTCGGTGCGCTGGTCGTTCAACGGTGCGGCCAGCGTGACGTCGTCGATGTGTTCGAGCACGGTCAACTCGCCGTCGACCAGAACGGGGCGCCACCCCGGCTGCTCGGCGTAGGCGGCCAGGGTGCTTGTGCGGCCGACCAAGTGCGTCACGCCGTCACGAATTAACAGCGGCTCGGCCTGGCGCGGGTCGATCGAGGCCAACCGATACTGGAGGAACGTGTCGACCGGACTGATCGTCTCGCCGCCGAACCCGTTCAACGTGGCCGACTCGGAGTCCATCGCCAGCCACAGCTCGGGGTGGACCGGGCCGAAGCTGGTGTCGAAGCCTCGCTCGTGCACCCAGGCGAAGCGTCCCTCGGGCGGAACCGAGTCGGCCAGCACCCGCCCGGCCGCCTGCAGCTCGGGTCGGGGCGGCACCGCCCGATGGGCATACCCGGACGCGGGCACGAGAGCGGGCATGACGACGACGATCAGGCCCAATGCCGCCGGCAACGCCATGGCGACCCGGTCGCTTCTGCGGGCGACCAAACGGTCGGCAACCACCCCGATGGGGAGGATCCACAGCAGCGCCGCATACCCGGTGCCCCGGTTGACCATCAGCAATCCGGTGTCGCCGGGCAGCACGTGATACATCGCGTACAGCAGGACCAGCAGCGCCGGCCCGGCGGCGACGACCGCAACCCGCCAGCGCCCCAGCCGTGAGAGCGCCTCGGATCCGACGATCAGCCAGATCGCACAGGCTGCCAGCGCCGCCAGGGTGAGCGCGACCACCACCTGGGACGCCCACAACCGGGTGCGCAGCAACCGCTGCACCTCCTCACCGAAGGGCGGGGTTCTCCACGTGGCGGTCGACGGACGGGGGCCGGGGTTCTCCGCCAGGGGCAGCAGCCACCAGGCGCCGAAGCCGGCGGCCAGAACGCCGGCCAGGGCCAACCGGTAGGCGGCGAAGAGCCCGTCGCTCGGCGGTCTCCGGACCCGGTCGCGGACGGGCGTCGCCCAGTGGCACAGCATCATCACGGCGAAGGCGGCCAGGGTGACCAGCGCCGAGGTCAGGTGGGTGACCGTCACCCCCATCGCCGCAACCGCCGCCAAGGTGACCCAACGGCGGTCGGGAGACTCGACGACCTGCACGAGGGCGCCAAGGGTGACGAGGACGAGTGGGACGGCCAGCTGATGGGGGATGAGGCCCAGATCGAACGTGCCCGCCAGCCCGGTGCCGAAGGGGACCGAAACGCACAGGGAGGCGACGCCGACGACCGACGCGCCGACCCGCCCCAGCCGGAGGCCCCGGGCGAAAAAGTAGGCCGCCGGAGCGGTGGCGACGTAGCCCAGGGCGCCCACCCACGCCACCAGAGTTGGGTGATCGACGGTGCCGAACGTGAACAGCCGCAGCGCCGACGCGACCAGCGCCGAGCCGGGGCCGTAGAGCAAGAACTGTTCCGAACCCATCGAAAAGGTGGGGGCCCACCCATCGAGGTGACCGCGCCCGAAGATCTCGCTGAACGCGAACAGGTTCTTGGCCACGTGGTAGGGCGCATCGTCGCCCTCGGGCAGACCGCCGCCCAGCACCCCTCGGACGAGGATCAGTCCGACGACGACCCCGATCCCCGGGCCGATCAGGCGCAACCAGCCCGGCGAGGACGAACGGGCAGGCTCCACACCGGTGGTCGGGTCGGTCGGAGTGCGCCACCGGTCGATCC
Source organism: Candidatus Microthrix subdominans (assembly GCA_016719385.1). Lineage (NCBI taxonomy): Bacteria > Bacillati > Actinomycetota > Acidimicrobiia > Acidimicrobiales > Microthrixaceae > Candidatus Neomicrothrix > Candidatus Neomicrothrix subdominans. Next base: position 307,088 of record JADJZA010000008.1, read on the forward strand.
GAGCGCCGAGGCGGACGAGGCCGCCCGGGATCGCCTCGACGCGCGGGCCGGTCGCGTTGGTCCCGGTGGTCTCGGTGGTCACGGTGTGGAGTCGGAGACCACCCCGGTCGCGGGGCACCCGGATCCTTTGGGTGGCACGGCACGGTCGGCCGGAGCGCCGGGGCCTGCCGGTCGATCGGTCACGCTGTCGGTGGTCTATCCGTCGACCGAGGGGCCGACGCGCTCGGCCAACGTGGCGAGCACGTCGTCGAAGCTCGTGGCGAAGCTGGCCACGCCCTCGGCCTCGAGCTTGGCCGATACCTCGTCGAGGTCGACCAGCTCGCCCAGCTGCTCCCAGCGCTTCTGGTCTGCCTCCGGGCTGGCGTCGAGGGTGGACACCAGGTTGCCGTGATCGTCGAAGGCCTCCAGGGTGGCCTCCGGCAGGGTGTTGACCGTGTTGGGGCCGATCAGCGAGTCGACGTAATAGGTGTCGGGGTAATCGGGGTTCTTGGTCGACGTCGACGCCCACAGGGGTCGCTGCAGCTTGGCGCCGCGCTCCTCGAGGGCATCCCAGCGGGAACCGCTGAACGCCGTCATCGCCAGCTGGTAGGCCAGCTTGCCCTGGGTGATCGCCGCTGTGCCCAGCAGGTCGAGCGCGTCGTCGGTGCCTACCTCGGTCAAGCGCCGGTCGACCTCGGTGTCGACCCGGGAGATGAAGAACGATCCGACGCTGGAGATGTGGCTGAGGGTGCCCTTGTGGGCCTCGAGCCCGCTCAGGTAGGCCTCGATCACGTCGGCGTACCGCTCGAGGCCGAAGATCAGCGTGACGTTGACCGGGATGCCCTCGGAAGTGAGCACCCGGATCGCCTCGATGCCCTCAGCGGTCGCCGGCACCTTGACGTACAGGTTGTCCAGGGCGAGGTTGCGGGACAGCTCCCTGGCCGCCTCGATCGTGCCCTCGGTGTCGTGGGCCAGCGCAGGTGACACCTCGACCGACACCCAGCCATCGACGCCGCCCGAACTCTCGTGCACGCCGGACAACAGATCGGCGGCCGCCGAGATGTCGCTGCCAACCAGCTGCCAGTAGGCCTCCTCGACCGATGCGCCGCTGCGGGTGAGGCGTGCCAGCTCCTCGTCGTAATCGGCCGAGGCCATCGCCTTCTGGAAGATCGTCGGGTTGGAGGTGATGCCCCGCACGCCCCGGTCGATCCAGCGACGCATCTCACCCGAGGTGATCCACCCTCGGGTGATGTTGTCGAGCCAGGGGCTCTGTCCGCAGTCTTCGTGCAGTTTGATCAGCTGGCTCACGTTGTCTCCGGTGCTCATGTGCGTGGGGTGGGGGAGTCCCCGGTCGGGCGGGTACCGCCCGGTTGGAGCCTACCGATCGTCGAGCAGGCCTCGGGCGGCTTCGGCGACCGCCGTCGGGTTGATCCCGAGCCGGTCGAGCACGGTTCCGCCGGGCGCCGAGGCGCCGAAGCGGTCGATGCCGACGGTGGCATCGGCCCAGCGGTGCCACCCCAAAGTGACCCCGGCCTCGACCGAAACGACCGGCCGACCATCGGGCAACACCTCCGCCCGGTAGGCGGGACCGGCGGCCTCGAAGAGTTCCCAGCAGGGCATCGAGACGACGCGGGCCCCAATGCCATCGGCGGCGAGCGCCTCGGCCGCCTCGATCGCCACCGCCACCTCGGTGCCGGTGGCGACGAGTGTGACCCGGGCTTCACCCCTGTCCGTTTCGCTCGGGTCGGCGACCACGTAGGCGCCCTTGGCCACACCCTCGGCGGCCCGATCGGCGCTGGTGCTGAGGGTGGGGGTGCCCTGACGGGACAGGATCATCGCCACCGGGCCGTCGACGTCGGCGGCGGCCGCCCACGCCGCAGCGGTCTCGTTGCCGTCGGCCGGCCGGAACACGGTGAGCCCGGGGATCGTGCGCAGTGACATCACCTGCTCGACCGGCTGGTGGGTGGGGCCGTCCTCGCCCACTCCGACCGAATCGTGGCTCCACACGAACACCGCGCGGGCCTTGGACAGCGCGGCCAGGCGCACCGAGGGCCGGGCGTAGTCGCTGAACACCAGGAAGGTCCCGCCGACCGGCCACACGCCACCGTGCAGCGCCATGCCCACCGAGGCGGCGGCCATCGCATGCTCACGCACCCCGTAGTGCATCGCCATGCCGGCCGGATGCTCGGCCGATTGGAAGTCCGCACCGGCGAGCTTGGTGCCGGTGTTGCCCGACAGGTCGGCGGAGCCGACGAACAACGACGGCGTGAGCGGTGCCAGGGCGTCGATCACCTTCTGGGACGCCACCCGGGTCGCCGGCGAGTCGTCGGGGCCGAAGACGGGCAGTGCCGCGGCGATATCGACGGTCGGGCGGGCCGACCAGTCGGCTGTGAAGGCGTCGCGTTCCGCCGCCGGGGCGGCCTCGGTGCGCTCCGTCCACTCGGCGTGTGCCTCAGCGCGGCGGGAGGCTGCCGAGCGGTAGAACTCGGCGACCTCGTCGGGCACGTAGAACGACTTGTCGGCGGGCAGGCCCATCTGCTCCTTGGCCTCGGCGATCGTCTCGGCGTTGAACGGGTTGCCGTGGGCCTTGGGGTTGTCGGTCCAGGTGGGCGAGGGCGTCCCGACCCGGGTGCGCAGCACGATCAGCGTCGGCCGGGTCTCGTCCGTCTTGGACGCTTCGAGCGCAGCCTGGATGGCGTCCAGGTCATCGCCGGCCTCGCCGAGCTCGATCACCTCCCAGCCGTAGGCGGCGAAACGCTGCGGCGTGTCGTCGCAGAAGGCGATCTCGGTCACGCCGTCGATCGTGATGTGGTTGTCGTCGTAGATCGCCGTCAGCCGGCCGAGTCCCTGTGCGCCTGCGAGCGAAGCGGCCTCGTGGCTGATGCCCTCCATCAGGTCGCCGTCGGAGACGATCGTCCACGTATGGTGATCGATGAAGTCGGCGCCGAGACGGGCCCGCAGGCTGCGCTCGGCCAGCGCCATGCCGACAGCGTTGCCGAAGCCCTGCCCCAGTGGTCCGGTCGTCACCTCGATGCCGGCGGTGTGACCGGCTTCGGGGTGGCCCGGCGTGGCGCTGCCCCACTGGCGGAACTCCTTGAGATCGTCCAGGGTCAGGGGGTAGCCGGTGAGGTGCAGCATCGAGTACTGCAGGATCGACGCGTGACCCGCCGAGAGCACGAATCGGTCGCGATCGGCCCAGTCCGGATCCGCCGGGTCATAGGACATCACGCGGGTCCACAACACGTGCGCCAACGGCGCAAGGGCCATCGCGGTGCCCTGGTGGCCCGAGTTGGCCGCCTGTGGGCCGTCCATCGCCAGCGCACGCACGACGGAGATGCAGCGCTCTTCCAGGGGATCGATCGTGGACATCGGCGGGCACCTCGGCAGTGTGGTTCGGGACGACGGGGGTCGGGAGCGACGGTACCGCAGGCCCGGTACGGTGGCCTATATGCAGATTGTCGCCGCCCTGTTCACCGACGAGATCGAGCTGCGTCCGGTCCCCGGCCCGTCGACCCGGATCGATCTCACCGGCGTGCACTTTTCGGCGCCGGCGCCCTCCGCTCCGCCGGTGACGGTGACCCCGCACCTGGTCGTGATCGTCCGCAACGAGCCCGACGGGGCGCCGGACGGGGTGCTCGAGGTCACCTTCCACCTCCTCGACCAGCCCGACGGTACGGCGGAGCAGATCGCCCGCAACGTGCAGCCGGTCGGGGTCGAGCCGGGCAAGTTCGCCTACCGACTCGTGCGTGCCGAACTCGAGTTTCCCGACCTGGGCACGGTCGAGGCCCGCTGCTGCATCGACCGCGGTGAGCCGGTCGTCGTGCCCTACACGTTGCTTGCTCCAGTAGCGGAGGGCTGAGCGGTGGAACCCAACACGGGGGGGGGGGGCGGGCCCGGGGGGGGGGGGGGGGGGGGGGGGGGGTGCCTCTCCAGTAGCGGACGGGTGAGGCGCTTCGCCGCAGCCGGGTCGGAACACCCGCTGACCCCGCATGCGGTGGGCGAGGTGTGCGGCGAGATCTCCGAGACGTTGGGTCCGGGTCCGGCCCCCGACGTCGTCATCGTGTTCTGCTCGGGCGACCACGTCGCATCGGCCGGTGCGTCGCTGCGGGCGATCGACGCTCTGCTGTCGCCGCGCATCTGCCTCGGTGCCGCCAGCAGCGGCACGCTGGCCGGCGCACGCGAGGTCGAGGGTCGGGCGTCGCTGTCGGTGTGGGCGGCCAGGCTGGGCGAGGCCGTCGAGCCGGTGTCCTTCGACGTGGCCTCGGTTGCGGACGGCGTGATGATCGGGGGCACCTCCGAGCTGGTCGACGCCACCGGCCACCTGCTGTTGGTCGGCGACCCCGATGGTCTGCCGACGAGCGGCCTGCTCGCCAACCTGGCGCTGCGGGCCCCCGAGCTGGTCGTGGTGGGCGGGCTGGCGCCGCCGGTCGGCGTTCCGCCGGCGCCGCTGTTGTTCGAGGGCACCGAACTGCGCACCGGGGGAGCGGTTGGCCTGCGCATCGCCGACAGCGTGCCGATGCGCACGCTGGTCGCCCAGGGCTGCCGGCCCATCGGTGAGCCGATGGTGGTCACCGGCGCCGAGGGCACGATGCTGACCGAGCTGGCGGGGCGGTCACCCCTGACCCGCATTCGCGAGCTGGCCGGCCAGCTCGAGCCCGACGACCGCGAGCTGGCCGCCCGGGGATTGCACCTGGGGCTGGTCGTCGACGAGCATCGGGTGGACTTCGACCGTGGCGACTTCGTCGTCCGCAACGTGATCGGCGCCGAGACCGACACCGGCTCGTTGGCGGTGGGCGAGCAGTTGGCGCTTGGCTCCATCGTGCAGTTTCAGGTGCGGGACCCGGCGAGCGCCGAGGCCGAGCTGGCCAGGCTCCTCAAAGATGCCGGGCCGGCGGCGGCGGCGCTGGTATTCACCTGCGTCGGTCGCGGTGCCGCCCTGTTCGGGGAGCCCCATCACGACGCGACAGCGGTGGCCGACGTCAGCGGTGCGGGCGCGCTCGCCGGCATGTTCTGCACGGCGGAGCTGGGCCCGATCGCCGGCATGAGCAAGGTGCACACCTACAGCGCCGCCGTCGCCTTGTTCGGTGGGGCTGGGCCCGGTGCAGGCCGGGATGGGTGACGGCCGCGCCGGACGGTCACCGTCCCGGTAACCTGAGCCCCATGGACGCAGGCGACTGGGGTTGGATCTGGATGGTGGCGTTCGTCGTCTTCCTCGTTGGCGAGCTGGCCACGCCCGGCGCCTTCTTTCTGATCGGGTTTGCCATCGGTGCCCTGTTCGCCATGTCGGCCGCCTTTCTCGGCGCCGCCGAGGTCGTTCAGTGGGGTCTGTTCATCGCCGCGTCGGTGGGAGCGTTCGCTGCGCTGCGACCCCTGGCGCACCGAATGGACCGTCGCTCCGATGATGCGCCCCCGTTGGGCGCCACCCGGCTGTCGGGCGCCAGCGGCGTCCTGACCGAGGCGGCCGGGCCGGGCGGCGACGTGGTCGGCATGGCGAGGGTGGGCAGCGAGGAGTGGCGGGCGATCAGCGAGGATGGCCACGAGCTGCCGGCGGGCAGCCCGATCACCGTCGTGCGGGTCGAGGGCACCCGGTTGGTGGTTCGGGGCACCGGCTACCACCCGGTCACCGTCTGGACGTTGGGTGAACCGGGGGGCGGTGGGGGCGGGGCCTAGGCTTCCCCGCATGGAAGCAGCGCTCATCGTCCTGATCGTCATCGCCGTCCTGTTGTTCGTGGTGGTGGCCTCCTCGTTCAAGATCATCAACCCGTATCAGCAGGGGGTGGTCGAGGAGCTGGGCCGATACAAGGCCACTCGCGACTCGGGGTTGCGCCTGATCGTCCCGTTCATCCAGCGGATCCGCTTGGTCGACATGCGTGAACAGGTGATCGACGTACCGCCCCAGGAGGTGATCACCTCCGACAACGTCGTCGTGTCGGTCGATGCGGTGATCTACTACGAGCCGACCGACCCCCGACGCCTGCTGTACAACGTCGCTCAGTTCGTCCTGGCGGTCACCAAGCTGGCCCAGACCAACATGCGCAACGTCGTCGGTGACCTCACGCTCGACGAGGCGCTCACCTCGCGCGACACGCTCAACACCGAGCTGCGCTTGATCCTGGACGACGCCACCGACAAGTGGGGCGTTCGGGTGGTGCGCGTGGAGATCCAGCGCATCGATCCCCCCGGTGACGTCATGGCGGCGATGCACGAGCAGATGAAGGCGGAGCGCACACGCCGGGCGCGCGTGCTCGAGGCCGATGGCATCCGCGAGGCCGAGATCAAGACCGCCGAGGGGCAGAAGGCCTCGGCCATCTTGAAGGCCGAGGGCATCCGCCAACAGCAGATCCTCGAGGCGGAGGGTGAGGCCGAAGCCGTGCAGACGTTGGCCCAGGCCGAGCGGTTCCGCCAGATCACCACCGCCGAGGGCGAGGCCAAGGCGATCGAGCAGGTCTACGGGGCCATCCACGCCGGCGACCCGACCAACGACCTGATCGCCATCAAGTACCTGGAGACCCTTGGCACGATGGCCGACGGTCAGGCGACCAAGATCTACCTGCCGACCGACACCTCGGGGCTGCTCAGCTCGATCGCCGGGGTGGGCGAGCTGCTCCGGGCCACTCAGGAGAGCTCCGAAGGCGAGCGTCCCACCGCCGGCTAAGCAGCGGCCCTCAGCCGTTGAGGTGCGCCCGAACCTCGCCGAGGCGCCGAGTGACCGAATCGGACAGCTCGTCCCACGGCCGCCCATCGAGTGCGTCGATGACGACGGCCCGCTGGTCGGCGCTTCCCTCGAGCAGGCCGGCGTAGACGGGGACGTGGTGAAGCTCGTCGCCCTCGACGGTGATGGTGAGGGCGTCGTCGGGCAGCCCGGCATCGTCGAGCACGGCGCGATGGCGCTGCACGGCGCTCTCGCTGGACACGCGTTGCAGCGCGCCGAGCGCGCTGCGCACGGCCCGGGTGATCTCGGCCACCCCGCTCAGCGGAGCGATCGCCGCCCGGGCGGCCACCTCCAGCCGGTCGTCGGCCAGTGGCACGCCCTGGAGCGTTGCGCCATCGAGGCCGTCGTAGGCCACCTGAAACAGCCGCGACCGGCTGGCCCCGGAGCGCCGACCGAAGCGCGCCGGCGGGGCCGGGTCGGCCACCCGGTAGGTGACGATGTGCACCGGCAGCCACAGGGCGGCCTGCCACACCAGGCGCTCGCCGCCCAGTCCCAGCCGGCCTCGGCCGGCCTGGCGCAGTGTGGCCGCAGCGCTCTCCGGTGAACGGGCGTGGGCGAAGCCTCGAACGGTGGCGGTAGCGCCGGGTGGCTGCGCCCAGCGCCCCTGGGCGGCGGCGGCGAGCACGTCGGCGCCGAGGCGCCGCTCCAGCTCGGCGCCGTCCCACAGCTCGATCCCCAGCTCGCGGGCCGCAACCGTCGCCCCGCTGCTGAAGCCGCCCGGTGCGGCGATGATGCCCTTGTGCAGGCCCAGGTCGGCCAGCACGTAGGCCAGCTTGGCCACGACGTCCTTGCCGACCCGGGCCCCCCACGCCTTGGCCTCGACGACGGTGACGTACTCGGTGAGGGTGTCGCTGCGCCGGGCGACGACGTCGAGCTCGTGGGCGTTGCCCGACCGGCCCTGCACCACCTGGTTGGCCTGCGTGTCGTAGCCGTGCCGGGCGAAGTACGCCTGGATCACCGCCTCCAGCGCTGCGCCCCGCCGGGCGCCGATCGAGCTTGGTGTGGACACGCCTCCACCCTAGGGAGGACGGGTGACAATCTCACCGACCCGACGTGGGTCGGGGCCCAACTGGTCGGCCGGGACGGCGGTGGGCGAGGGTTGGGCATGGATTTTGCCCGGATGATGGCGCTTGAACCCCACGGCACGGACGTGTTCGTCGGCACCGGACCCCAATATCCCTGGGGCGGGCTCTACGGGGGTCAGATCGTCGCTCAGGGCCTGCGCGCCGCTCAGCTGACCGTCGACGACGAGTTCGTGCTGCACTCGATTCACGCCTACTTCATCCGCATGGGCGACCACACCGAACCGGTGCGCTTCGAGGTTGACCGGCTTCGCAACGGCCGCTCGTTCTGCACCCGGCGGGTCGTCGCCCGCCAGGCGACCGGTGCCATCTTGAACCTGGCCTGCTCCTTCCAGCGACCCGAGGAGGGGTCGGTGCTGCAGACCATCGCCATGCCCGACGTCGCCGGACCCGAGGGCGTCGACGACGACTCCTGGTCGCCGATGTTCGAGCGCCGTCCGGCACTTCCCCGGGGGACGGCCGACCAGCCGGGTGCCTGGGCCGGGCTGTGGATGCGCACCCCCGGGCCGGTGGAACCGAGCCTCGCCCACGCAGCGCTCGCCTACCTGTCCGACGACGTGCCCACCGACGCGGTGCTGCCCCAGCACCCGGAGGCGCTGCCCGGCGGCGAGAACCACGAGCGGTTCATGGTGGCCAGCCTCGATCACGCCATCTGGTTCCACCGGGCCTTCGACCCGGCCGAGTGGCACCTCTTCGACGCCACCTCTCAGGGGTTCGGCAACGGGCGGGGACTGTCGGTCGGCCACGTGTACAGCACCGAGGGCGTCCACGTGGCGACGGTCACCCAGGAGGTGCTCATCCGTCGGAACCGCCGGCCGGGGTGACCGGTTCGCGCGTTCGTTAGGGTGTCACGCCGTGGCCAACCCCTCGGTACCGATCGCCCGCACGCTGTCCGAGCCCGACAGCAAAGACCTGGTGGCCGCGTACGGAGTACCGGTGCCCGGCGAGGCGACGGCCGAGGATGCCCCAGCGGCGGCCGCTGCGGCCGACGCGCTGGGTTACCCGGTGGTGCTGAAGCTCGCCGGTGACTCGATCGCCCACAAGACCGAACGCGGCCTGGTTCGGCTGGGCCTGGCCACGCGCTCGGCCGTCGAGGCCGCCGCCCTCGACCTGCTCGGGCTGGCCCGCAGCGAGGACGGCGCGGTCGAACTGCTCATCGCCCCGATGATCTCCGGCGACCGCGAGCTGATCGCCGGCATGTTCCGCGACCAACAGTTTGGGCCGCTGGTGGCCTTCGGCTTGGGCGGCGTGCTCGCCGAGGCGATCGGCGACGTCGTCTTCGCCCCCGCACCGCTCAACCGGGCCGACGCCGCGGCGCTGATCGACCGGCTGGCCACGCAGGAGGTGCTTGGAGCGTTTCGGGGTCAGCCGGCGGTCGACCGAGAGTTGCTCGTCGACCTGCTGTGCGCGCTGGGCCGCTTGGCGGTCGAGCGCAGCGATGTCGCCTCGGTCGACCTCAACCCACTGATCGTCTGCAATGGTCGGCCCGTGGCCGTCGACGCGCTGGTCGAGCTCGGGGACCCGTCGGCGGGCGACCCCGCGGTCGGTGGCGGCGAAGCGGTCGAACCAGGGACACCTGGTGGTGGCGCCGGCGTCCACCGCCTCGATCCGCTGTTCAACCCGAAGGGGGTCATCGTCGCCGGGGCGTCGACCCACCCGGGCAAGTTCGGGTTCGTCACCCTGCACAACCTGCTCGCCGGTGGCTACGAGGGGCCCGTGTTCGCCACCAACCGCGAGCGGGCCGAGGTGCTCGGCCGGCCGACCCTCGCGTCGGTCGACGAGGTGCCCGAGGGCGAAGCCGACCTGGTCATCGTGTGCACGCCGAAGGCGTCGGTGCGCGAGGTGCTCACGCAGGCTGCCCATCGCGGGGTTCGGGGTGCGTTCCTCACCACCGCCGGGTACGGGGAAGCGGGGGAGGCCGGACGGGCCGAGCAGGCCGAGCTGGTGGCGCTCGCCGAGGAACTCGACCTGGTGATCGCCGGTCCCAACGGCCAGGGGGTGATCTCGACGCCGGCCAAGCTGTGCGCCCAGATCGTGGCTCCCAACCCGCCGGCCGGTTCGATCGGGGTGGTCAGCCAGTCGGGCAACCTGGTGTCGGCGTTCCTCAACCATGCGGTGAGCTCGGGTGTGGGCGTGTCGCGGGCGATCTCGGCCGGCAACGCCGCCATGTTGGAGCCGATCGATTACCTCGAGTACTTCGCTGACGACCCCGCCACCTCGGTCGGGCTGTGCTACCTGGAGGGCGTCGGCGACGGCAGGGCCTTCTACGAGCGGCTGCGCGCCGTCACCCGACTCATGCCGGTCGTCGTCGTCAAAGGCGGCTCGACCGGCGCCGGCGCCCGGGCGGCGGCCAGCCACACCGGCTCGCTCGCCTCCGACGACCGCATCGTCGACGGCGTCCTCGCCCAGGCCGGGGCCGTGCGTGCAGCGGGTGTGGAAGCCGGCTTCGACGCCGCCGCGATGCTGGCCACCCAGCCGCCGGTTCGGGGCGGGCGCGTCGTCGTGGTCACCACGGTGGGCGGCTGGGGCGTGGTCGCCGCCGATGCGATCGAGCGCAGCGCCCACCTGCGGCTCGACCCGCTGCCCGGCGATCTGAGCGCCGCCATCGACGAGCTCTTGCCGCCCAGGTGGAGCCGCAACAACCCGATCGACCTGGCGGGCGGCGAAACCCGGGATACCGTGCCCAGCGTGCTCGAGCTCGTCGCCTCCCACCCCTCGACCGACGCGGTGCTGCTGCTCGGGCTGGGCATCCAGTCCAACCAGGCGGCGCTGATGCGTTCGGGCGGCTTCTACCCCGATCACGGTCTCGAGCGGATCGTCGACTACCACGAGCGTCAGGACGAGCGCTACGGACGGGCGGCGGCCGAGGTGTCGGCGAGCACCAACAAGCCGGTGATCTGCGCCACCGAGCTGGCGGTCACCCAACCGTCCAACCCGGCACCGGCCGCGGTGGCGGCGACGGGCCGTTACGCCTGTGCGTCCGCCGAGCGGGCGGTGGCCGCACTCGATGCGATGGTCGCTGCGTCGACAGCCCTCGGGCGGACCAGCTCGTGAGCGCCCCGATGGACCGCAAGCGGCGCCGCCGCGCCAAGCAGCGTCGACGTCTGGGCTTCCTTCGGGGAGCGGCCTTGGTGCTCGCCGTGCTCGGCGGGGTGCTGGTAGCGGCCGGCTGGGTCAGCGACGGTACCGCGGCGGTAGGCACGTCCCCCCGAACGGGCATGGAGCTGGCCACCCCGATGTTGTCGGCCCGGCGCGTGCCCGACCTGGTGTTGCGCCCGACCGCCGACCTCAAGATGGCAAAGGCCCTGGCCCCGCTGGCCCAACAGTCGCCACCCGACAGCTGCATCAGCGTCGGTCAGGCCGGCGGTCCCGTGTTTGAGCTCCGCCCCGACACGCCGCTGCTGCCCGCATCCAACCTAAAGATCCTCGTCGGAGCGGTGGCCCTCGAGGTGCTCGGTCCGGAGACGACGTTGACCACCCGGGTGGTGGCCGACGCCGATCCGGTCGGCGGCACGGTGCAGGGCGACCTGTACTTCGTCGGCGGCGGCGATCCGATCATCGAGACCGGTAACTACGACGCGTCCCTGATGTTTGCGCCCCAGCCACACACCGCCCTCGAAGGCCTGGCCGATGCCGTCCGTGCCGCCGGGGTGACCAAGGTGACCGGCAATGTGGTTGGTGACGATGGCCGCTACGACGACCTGCGGACGGTGGAGTCCTGGGATCCCGACGACCTGTCCAATGGCGAGGTGGGGCCGTTGTCGGCGCTGTCGGTCAACGACGCCCGGGACCGGACCAACGGCGGCGACCTGGACGACATCGTCAGCGGAGCGATCAGCGATCCGGCCGCCGACCCGCCGGCCCACGCCGCCGAGGTGCTGCGCGAGCTGCTGATCGCCCGCGGGGTGGTCGTCGAGGGCGCCTTCGCCTCCGGCGAAGCGCCCGACCAAGCCCGACAGATCGCAGCGGTCGACTCGCTCCCCGTCGAAGGGCTCGTCGCCCAAATGCTGCAGTTCAGCGACAACAACACGGCCGAGCTGCTGCTGAAGGAGGTCGGCCGGGAGCGGAGCGGCGTGGGGTCGACCGCTGCCGGCATCAAGGTGGAACTCGAGCTGCTCAAGGAGTGGGGCATCTCGACCGAGGGCGTCGTCATCGTCGATGCTTCCGGGCTGAGCGGCGCCGACCGGGTCACCTGCACGCTGCTGCGCCGGGTGCTCGACCACGGCGAGGCCGACGGACTGCTGGCCAAAGCGCTGGCGGTGCCCGGTGAAAACGGGACGCTCCTGAAACGCTGGGTCGACTCCCCGGCCCGGGAGGCGGTCCGGGCCAAGAGCGGCACGCTGTCGATCGTCACCGGGCTGTCGGGCTGGGTGCGCACCCCGGCGGAGTTCGACCTGTCGTTCTCGTACCTGATCAACCGCCCGGGGGCCAACATCGTCCAAGACGATCTCACCAGACAGGAGCAGCTGACCGAGACCCTGCTGTCCTACCCCCAGCTTCCCGACCCCAAGGTGCTGGCGCCCAGCGAGCCGCGTCCCGTCGGATCCGGTTCCTGATCCGATGGAGCCGACGCGTGGGATCGTTCCGATGTTCCCGTTGGGGTCGGTCGTGGTGCCCCACATGCTGTTGCCGCTGCACGTGTTCGAACCCCGATACCGCATCCTGTTCGAGGAGCTGGTGGGGGAGCTGCCCCGGCCGGACGACCAGGCGAGCCTCGGATCGGAACCCCGCTTCGGGGTGACGATGATCGAGCGCGGGAGCGAGGTGGGCGGTGGGGAGGTTCGCGCTGCGGTCGGCACCCTGGCCACCGTCGTCGGCGCCCAGCTGGCCGAGGATGGCCGATGGGCGGTGGTGGCGGTCGGCGGCGAGCGCATCCGGGTGCTCAACTGGCTCGACGACGACCCCTATCCACGGGCCGAGGTGGAGCTGTGGCCCGACGAGGACCCGCCCGACCTCAACGCCGCTCTCGCCGGGTCGATTCCGACGCTGCTCGAGCGCCACGCCGAGCTGTCCGAGCTGATGGTGCAACTCGGTGTGGAGCTCGAACCTGGCGAGGCGGGCTCGGACGTGCCCGATGCCGGCGAGGACCCGGACCGGCTGATCTGGCAGCTGGCGCTCGCCTCGCCGCTGGGCAGCCTCGACCGCTACCGCCTGTTGTCCGCACCCGGATCGGTCGAGCGGGCCACGCGGTTGGTGGCGCTGCTCGACGAGCAGATCGAGTTGGTGCGGGCCCGCCTGGAGTGAGCCGCCGACCTCGACGCGACGCCAGTGCTTGCCCGGGGGGCGCGCCGCCCACTAAACCGAGTACCTCCTGTCGGCCCGGAGCGGTCGACGAAGCGCAGCCGAGGGAGCCACGTGGCAACGAAGCAAGACGAAACTCCGAGTACCGGCGATCAGGTTGGCGAGCTGAAGAACCTGGTGGTCGGCTATGCCAAGCAGGAGACCGTCGATCCGCTGAAGTCGCTCGGCCGCTACGTCGGCTTCGGTGCGGCGGGTGGCACCTGCATCGGCATCGGCGTCGTGCTGCTCACCCTGGCGTTGCTGCGAGGATTGCAAACGATCGAGACGATCAACCAACCCGGCCGGGTCCACGGCGGCACCTGGTCGTGGGTTCCCTACGTCGGCGCTCTCGTCTGGCTGCTGCTCGTCACCGCCGTGGCTGCGAACGCCGCCAAGCGGGGCGGCGACAAGCGTCGCAAGTAGTGCCGGTTGCCCCCCGGCGTCCCACGGCCACACCTCTCGAAGGAAGAAGTTCACAATGAGCGACGACAAGATTGACCGCAACGATATTCGCGACCAGATCGCGGGCATCGGCGAAGGCGTGACCCATCAGGCCGAAGAGGCGAAGACCCAGATCGTGGCGGTGGTGGCCGGGATCGGCCTGCTCGCCCTGATCCTGTTCTTCTTCCTCGGTCGCAAGAACGGGCTGAAGCGTTCTGCCGTGATCGAGATCCGCCGCTCCTGATGCTGCTCAAGCTGCTCAAGCTCGTCGCACCCTTCCTGGCAGGAGGCGGCCCGACGGGCGTCGTTGCGCGCAAGGCGATCGACTGGTTCCAGGATCGGATGGAGGAACCGGGCGAGCAGCGGGTGACCACCGCCAAGATGCAGCCCGGCGACCGGCTGGAGGTCGTGGCCCGCCCGGCACCGACCAAGGCCGAACGAAGGTTGGAGGCCGAGCTGGACGCCGCCAAGGCCAGGCTGGCCAAGGCCCGCAGCGCCAGCCCCAAGCAGGTGAAGGTGGCCGCCAAGCTGGAGCGGACCCAGACCCGCCTGGACAAGGCACGCGATGGGTCCCAAGGGGCGGCCAAGCTCGCCGCCGAGGAGGCCGACCTCCTGGTGCGCTTCGACCGCCTGGACGTGCGGCGGTACGAGCGGCGCCAGGCCGTCGACGAGGTGGCCGCCCTCGAGGCCAGCCTGGAGGCGGTTCGCGCCGTCGCACTGGCCAAGGCCGGCGGGTCGGGCACGACCAAGCGTCGGTTCTATCGCGCTGACGACTGAACGTCGCCGGTTGGTGAGCGTGCCCCCGGTCGATGCCAGACTGGGTTGATGATCGTGCACCTCCGCCAGCCGACCCGAGAGGTCACCTTCGACGGATCGCTGACCGTGACCGCCTTGCTGGGCAAGCTGGACCTCAATCGGGAGTCGGTGCTGGTGATCCGCAACGGGACGCTCGTGCCCGGCGACGAACGCCTGGGCGCCGACGACGAGATCGAGATCCGTCCCGTCGTCTCCGGCGGGGCGTGACCATGAGGTGGACACGATGAAGTGCCGGGTGTGTCGGGGGCCGGCCGTCATCGACCTACGGCGTCACAATGCCAACTTCTGCGCCGAGCACTTCGTGAAGTTCTGTCGCGACCAGACGGCCAAGGCGATTTCCGATCACGACATGGTGCAACCCGACGACCGCTTGCTGGTCGCCGTGTCGGGCGGCAAGGACTCGCTGGCGGTGTGGGACATCCTCATCGCGCTCGGCTACAGCGCCGATGGGCTCTACGTTGGCCTGGGCATCGGGGAGTACTCCGACGCGTCGGCCGACGCAGCGCGGGCCTTTGCCGAGCAACGCGGGTTGACGTTGATCGAGGTCGACCTGGTCGAGACCTACGGCTACGACATTCCCGCCGGATCGCGGGCCGCCAAGCGCACGCCGTGCTCGGCCTGTGGCATGTCGAAGCGCCACGTCTTCGACGAAGCCGCCCGCAACGGCGGCTACGACGCTCTGGTGACCGGCCACAACCTCGATGACGAAGCTGCGGTGCTGTTCGGCAACGTGTTGCGCTGGCAGATGCCCTACCTGGGCCGGCAACGGCCCGTGCTGCCCGCCGGCGACGGCTTTCCCCGCAAGGTGAAGCCGCTGATCCGCCTGGGGGAGCGCGAGATGGCCGCCTACTGCGTCGTGTCGGGCATCGACTACCTGGTCGAGGAGTGCCCGATGGCCGCCGGCAACCGCCACCTGGCCTACAAGGAGGCGCTGACCGATATCGAGATCCGGTCGCCGGGCGCCAAGTTCGCCTTCTACCACGAGTTCCTCTCCAAGGCGGCCGACCGCTTTGCCGACGACGAGACGACCGGGCGCGACGAGTTGGGCATCTGTGAGCGCTGCGGGTCGCCGTCGGAGTCCGAGGTGTGCGCGTTCTGTCGGCTGGCCGAGCGCGCATCGGCGGCTCAACCGGTGCAGCTGTCCAGAAGGGACGGCGGCGCGTGAGCGAACCGACCACCCACGGACCACCCAACGACGGCGCCGCCCGTTCGGGCCACCACGGACTGCTCGAGGAGGGGGAGTCGGTGCTGCTGATCGACCACAAGGGTCGCCGCTACCTGCAGACGCTGAGCGAGAACCAGGAGTTTCACAGCCACGCCGGGCCGCTCGAGCACGACCGCCTGATCGGCGCCGAGCCCGGATCGACCCATCGCACTACCAAGGGCCTGACCTTCACCGTGTTTCGGCCCACGCTGTCCGACCTGGTCTTCAAAATGCCCCGTGGGGCCCAGGTGATCTACCCAAAGGATTTGGGGCCGATCCTGATGCTGGCCGACGTCGCGCCCGGCGTCGAGGTGCTCGAGTCCGGCATCGGCTCCGGAGCGCTGTCGTCGGCCATGCTGCGCGCCGGCGCACGGGTCACCGGCTACGAGCTGCGCGAGGACTTCGCCCGACGGGCTCAGCTGAACGTGGCCCGGGCGGTCGGACCGGAGGCGGCGGCCCGGTTCGCCGTCGAGCTGCGCGACGTCTACGAGGGTATCGAGGTCGGTCCATCAGGTGGATACGACCGGGTGGTGCTCGACCTGCCGGAACCGTGGCAAGTGGTACCGCACCTCCAAGGTGCGCTGCGGCCGGGCGGCATCGTGCTGGCCTACACGCCCAGCATCATGCAGGCCAGCCAGTTCCGCGAAGCGCTCGTCGAGGCCGGGCTGGTGCTCGCCGAGACGCTCGAGGTGCTGCACCGCACGTGGAAGGTCGACGGTGCCGCCGTCCGCCCCGACCATCGCATGGTGGCCCACACGGCGTTCCTCAGCCACGCCCGAATGCCCTCCCGTTCCGAGCGAACCCTGCCCCCGGAGCGTGACGGCGCCTAGCGCAGCCGAGGAACTCGGGTCACTCGGCTTCGATGAAGATGCACTCGCCGGGACACTCTTCGGCGGACTCGATCACGCCCTCGAGCTCGGCGTCGGGGATCTCGGCCTTGCCCTCGGCGCCACCCGGATCGTTGAACACCTTGTCGCCCTCGACGACGTAGGCGAGACCGTCGTCGAGGAGCGTGAAGACGGCCGGCGAGATCTCTTCGCACAGGCCATCACCGGTGCAGAGATCCTGGTCGATCCAGACCTTCAGTCCCATGACTTCTCCTTACGTTGCCCCGCGACGCGGGTGGGGGTTCGGCGCTGTGGCCCTTGTTTGGTGAAACACCAGCGGGTGCTTCTCCCGTAGCTCAGCATAACGACGCCTCGGCAGATAAACCCGGTATTTGCCGGAATAATGGGACAAGGTGACGCCTGTCGCTGGCGACAACCTCGCAGGGGGTGGCTCGCGGGGCCGGGCCTGGCGGGTAGCTTGGCCGTGAGCAGTGGGAGGGGCGGATGACGGCCAGCGACGAGACGAGACGACTGAAGGCCGAGGCCGAGGAACTCCACGACGCCGTGGCGGCGGCCGAGCGCGAGCTCGCCATGCTCACCCGTCGCGGCGCCGAGGCGCCCAAACGCATCCGGACCCTCGAGGACCGTCTGGTCGAGGTCAAGTCGCAACTGGCCCAGGCGGTCACGCAGAACGAGAAGCTCACCTTCACGCTGCGCGAAGCCCGCGATCACATCGCTGCGCTGCGCGAGGAGGTCGACAAGCTCACCCGTCCCCCTGCCGGCTACGCCACGCTGCTCGCCTCCAACGACGACGGCACGGTCGACGTGCAGTCCGGGGGTCGCAAGATGCGGGTCGAGGTGTCGCCCGCCGTCGAGGTCGCCGAGCTGCGCCGGGGTGCCGAAGTGGTGCTCAACGAGTCCTACAACGTCGTGATGGTGCGGCCGCCCGACCTGACCGGTGAGGTTGTGACGATCAAGGAGATCCTCGTCGCGGGCGCTCGTGCCCTCGTCGTCGGCCGTGCCGACGAGGAGCGGGTCGCCGAGCTGGCCGATCACCTGGCCGATGCGCCGCTGCGAGCCGGCGACACGATGCTGATGGAGCCGCGTGCGGGCGTGCTCGTCGAGCGATTGCCCCGGCCGGAGGTCGAGGAGTTGGTGCTCGAAGAGGTGCCCGACATCGCCTACACCGACATCGGGGGCTTGGACCGCCAGATCGAATCGATCATGGACGCGGTCGAGCTGCCGTTTCTGCACAGCGAGCTGTTCGCCACCTACGACCTGCCTGCGCCCAAGGGCATTCTCTTGTACGGGCCTCCCGGCTGCGGCAAGACGCTCATCGCCAAGGCCGTGGCCAACTCGTTGTCCAAGCAGGTGGCCCGCACCACCGGCGCCGATGCCCGCAGCTTCTTCCTCAGCATCAAGGGTCCCGAGCTGCTCAACAAGTACGTCGGCGAGACCGAACGTCACATTCGCCTCGTCTTCCAACGGGCCCGCGAGAAGGCGGCCGAGGGCACGCCGGTGATCGTGTTCTTCGACGAGATGGAGAGCCTGTTCCGCACCAGGGGAAGCGGCATCTCCTCCGATATGGAATCGACGATCGTGCCCCAGCTGCTGGCGGAGATCGACGGCGTCGAGGCGCTGCGCAACGTGATCGTGATCGGCGCCTCCAACCGCGAGGACCTGATCGACCCGGCCATCCTGCGGCCGGGCCGCCTCGACGTGAAGATCAAGATCGAACGCCCAGATGCCGAGGCGGCCACCCGCATCTTCGGGGTGTACCTCACCGCCCGTGTACCGATCGCCGAATCGGAGGTCGAGGAGCTGGGGGGCGGCGACCCGGCCAAGGCGCTTCAGGCGATGGCCGAGGCCGCCGTCGAGGAGATGTACCGCGACGACGAGGACAACCAGTTTCTCGAGGTCACCTACCAGAACGGCGACCGCGAGATCATGGGCTTCCGCGACTTCTCGTCCGGCGCGATGATCGAAAACATCGTGCGCCGCTCAAAGAAGCTGGCCATCAAACGGGAGCTGGCCGGCGGTCCGCGCGGGGTGCTCGCGGCCGATCTGGTGGCCTCGGTGCGCCAGGAGTTCCGTGAACACGAGGACCTGCCCAACACGACCAACCCGGACGACTGGGCCAAGATCTCGGGCAAAAAGGGAGAGCGGATCGTGTACGTGCGAACGCTGGTGAGCCATCCCGAGGAGGATGAGCCCGAAGGCGGGCGGGCGATCGAGCGGGTTCAGACCGGCCAGTACCTCTAACATGGCCAGTAGGCCTCTGGGGACACGGACCCGCTGACATGGCCATTCACAAGGTCCTCGGCATCGAGACCGAGTACGGCATCATCGTGCGCAATGCGCCCGAACAGAACCCGATTGCGGCCTCCAGCCTGTTGGTCAACGCCTACGTGAGCGAGGTGGCCCGTGCCGGCACCGGTCCGCGGATCGGCTGGGACTTCGGTGACGAGATGCCCGCCAACGACGCACGCGGGGTGCTCGAGCAGTACGTGCAGCCGCCTGAGGTGGAAACTCACCTGGTCAACGCCGTGCTGACCAACGGGGCACGGTTCTACGTCGACCACGCCCACCCCGAATATTCCTCGCCCGAGGTGGCATCGGCGCGCGATGGCGTGGTGTGGGACCGGGCCGGGGAGGAGGTGTTGCGCCGGGCGATGACCGCCGCCAACGCCATCTTGGAGGACGGCCAGGAGGTGATCGTCCACAAGAACAACTCCGACGGCAAGGGCAACAGCTACGGCACCCACGAGAACTACGTGATGGACCGCAACGTCCCGTTCAACCGGATCGTCGCCCGCGCCACTCCGCACCTGGTCACCCGCCAGGTGTTCTGCGGCGCAGGCAAGGTGGGGAGCGAGCTGCCCGGCCGAAAGGACGTCACCTACCAGCTCAGCCAACGTGCCGACTTCTTCGAGGAGGAGGTTGGCCTCGAAACGACGCTGAAGCGGCCGATCATCAACACCCGGGACGAACCCCACGCCGACCCGCGCCGCTACCGACGCCTACACGTGATCATCGGTGATGCCAACATGTCGGAATGGGCCACCTGGATGAAGCTGGCGACCACCTCGATCGTGCTGGCGATGATCGAGGACGACTGGCCGATGGGCGAGCTTCGGCCGGTGACCCCGGTCGCCACCCTGCGCCACATCAGCTGGGACCTGAGCCTGAGCGAAACCTACGAGACGCTCGATGGTGGCACGATCACGGCGCTGGGGGCCCAGCGGGAGCTGTGCGCGCTGGCGCGTGGTTGGGGCGAGCAGTGCGACACCTCGGCGGTGGGTGGCGACGACGTGCTGGCCGAGGTGCTCGGCGAGTGGGAGCGGGTGCTCGACGACCTGGAACACGACCGCCAGCGCGCCGCCGACCGGGTGGACTGGGTGGCCAAAGGCCGGCTGCTGGGCGGGTTCGCCGAGCGGCACCAGTTGCCACCTGGCGCCCCCAAGCTGCGGGCACTCGACTTGCAATACCACGACATGCGCCCCGATCGCTGCCTGGCCCTCCGGGCCGGCCTGCGCACGCTGGTGAGCGCCGTGGAGGTGGCCGCCGCCGTCGACCTGCCGCCCACCGATACCAGGGCGTGGTTCCGGGGCACCGTGCTCGCACGGTTCACCGATCAGGTGGTGACGGCCAACTGGGATTCGATCGTGTTCGACACCGGTACGTCGTCGCTGTCGCGGGTGCCGATGATGGAGCCCACCCGCGGCACCGAAGCGATCCTGGGCGAGATGGTGGCGTCGAGCGCCGACGCCGCCGAGCTGTTGGCCAAGTTGAACGCTTCGCGCTGACCTGGCTCGCGCTGCCGGCGAGGTGCAAGCTGATCCTGGCCGCCGGTTCTCGGCGGTGCGGGTCGTTCGATTGGCCGTTCACCGGACATCGGCGGTGCGGGTTCATTCGAGTTGGCTGCCGTCGGGTCGGGTGGTGTGCCAGGTGCCGTCGGGGTTGCGGTGGATGGTGAAGCCCTTTTGTTTCCAGCGGTTGTGTTTGCCGCACAACGGTGCCGCGTTTGAGGGGCTGGTTGGGCCACCCTTGCCGTGTTCGTGGAGGTGGTCGATCTCACAGGCGCTGGTCGGGACGGTGCAACCGGGCCAGACACAACAGGTGTGCCCGGCGGTGGCGGCGGTGCGGGCCGAACCGGTGAACCGTCGTGCCCGTCCGAGGTCGATGACGACACCTGCGGCATCGACGATCATGCGGCGGATCTGGGCGGCGAGACCGTCGAGGCTGTTGGTGGCCGCTTCGGTCGGGTCAACGCCGTGACTGTCACCGTTGCGGCACATGTACGTGTCGGGGTCGAACTTGGGTGCCCGGTCGGCGTCGATCGCGTCGAGCATTTCCTCGTAGGCGGCGGCTGACCAGTGGATGTTGTGGACGAACCCGGGTGGGACGGCACCGTCGGGTGCCGATGCTGCGTCTTGGAACAGCCGGTGCAACGCGTCGGCACGGCGTTGGGGTGGGGTGCGTTCCAGGTCGGCGTTGGTGACGGTGTCGCCGAGGCGTGCTTTGGCTTCGGCCCAGTCCGCCCGGAATTCGGCGTCGATGTACCGGTCGAGGATCTCGCGCATCTCGGCACCCTGGATCGACGCGAAGAACCCGGTGAGGTCCCAGGAGTTGTCCCACGGGTTCTGGACCAGTTTGGTGTTGCGGTTGGTGTGATTGCGTTCGTTGGCCGGCTCGGGGCCGTCCTCATCGATCAGGCGTTCCCACTGGCGGGTCTTCGACTCGAACTGCCTGGCCGACAGGATGTTGGCATCGGCAAGGAACTGGTGTTGGCGGGCTTCCATCGCGGGTGCGACCCGAGGATTGGTATGCACCCGGCCCAACAGGTGCATCTGATCGGTTCCGATCTCACCATCGGCCCACGCGTCGGCCAGCTTCGGCAGCGAGCGGCACGCCCTAGCGGTCTTCTCACGTGCCGATGCCTCCGCCCCGGACAGCTTGGCGTGATGCTTGGCCATCACCATGGCCGACGCGTGCCCGTCATCCACATACAGCCCGGCCCGGTCGATCGCACCCACCAACGCCGTGGCCGCAGCGTCAACCTGCCGACGTAACACCTCAACCTCACGCAACCACACGATGGCATCGGGGCCGTCAACCGGCGCCACACCGGCAGCAAACAACCCATCAAGACCCAGGTTGATCCGGTCGATCACCGTCCTCGCGTCAAGCGCCCACACCATCGAACTCATGTACCCCAGTATGAAGAGGACCAGTGACAAGCAAACAGGGTTCTGCGACACTGTGTACGACGTTCGGGCATCTGGCGAACGTGTCGGGGGCTATCCTAGCGGGGATTGATAGCGGGCCTGCAGCGGAACGATTCGACGGCGACGAAGAAGCTGCGATGGCAGCGTCACAGCGGATGGCGCCCGGACGGGAAAATTTGTTGGCGGATCGAATAGCTGAGTTCAATCTGAAGGGTGGGAAAAACACCCTGAGGGGGACCAATGAAGCATCAACACCCGCCCGACACCTCCCGGCGTCGTCTGCTGGCCGCCTTGGCTGGATTGCCCGCTGGCGCTCTGCTCGTCGCCGCTGATTGCAACGCTGTCACCACCCCACCCCCCGGGTCGACCACGTCGACGACCGGCACAGCCACGACGACGGCGACACCGACGACGGTCGGGTTGCGACGCCCGTCTCGTGGACCCAGCCGATGGTCGACTCGGGCGCCGACGGCCTGTGGGTGCCCCAGGGCTGGAGCGCCACCGTGTTGGCCCGTACCGGTGAGAAGGTGGGCTCCACCAACTACGTGTGGTCGGCCGCCCCCGATGGCGCCGCCTCGTTCGTCGATCCGGGTGGCGTGGGGTGGTGGGTGGCGATCAACCACGAGGCCAGCTCCCGCAGCGGCGGTGGGGCGAGCGCCATCCATCTTTCCGAGGACGGCGAAGTGATCGCCGCACATCGCATCATCGGCGGCAGCTCCTACAACTGCGCCGGTGGCGCCACCCCGTGGGGCACTTGGCTCTCGGGCGAGGAGGTTGTTCGGGGGCGTATCTGGGAGGCCAACCCGACGATCGCGAACAGCGGTGAGCTGCGACCAGCGATGGGCGTCTTCGCCCACGAGGCGGCGGCGGTGGACGAAGCCCGTAAGGGGATCTACATGACCGAGGACCAGCCCGACGGTCGCCTCTACCGCTTCACACCAAGGTCGTGGCCCAACCTGAACGCTGGAACCCTCGAGGTGGCCGTCGTGAGCGGTGGCACCATCGGTGGCACGGGGTCGGTCGCCTGGGCCGAGGTGCCCGACCCGTCAGCGGCGACGACCGACACCCGTGCTCAGGTGGCCGAGTCCACCCCGTATGCGGGCGGGGAGGGCATCGCATTCGGCCACGGCAAGATCTTCTTCTCGACCAAGCACGACAACACGGTGTGGGCCTATGACCCGGCCAGCAGTGTGATGACGATCGTGTACCGGGCCGGCGCCGGCGCCGTGTTGACCGGGGTGGACAACCTGTGGTGGGACGACCTGTCCTCCACGCTGTTGACCGCCGAGGACGGCGGCAACATGGAGTTGGTTGCGCTAGGCCTCGATGGCTCGGCCGTTCCGATCCTGCGGGCCGAGGGTCATGGTGGCTCGGAGATCACCGGCCCCACCGTCTCACCGAATCGCCGGTTCATGACGCTGTCCAGCCAGCGGGGGAGCGCCAACTCGATTGGGGTGACCTGGCTGGTCGAGGGCGCCTTCCCGTCGCGCTGACCCGGGACGGGAACTGCGCCGCCACGTCGGCCTGACGACGAGGCTTCGAGTTGGTCGGCGCGTTCCGCCAGACGCGTGTGGGCGAGATACGCGGGGGAGGCCGCTTACCCGCGCTAAAAAGTCACACGGCTGGACTAAGTTGCGGCCTGACCCAGGAGGGCTGATGGCCGAACGAGAAACACAGCGCAAGGCGACACCATCCCGTCAGGCGGAGGATGAACAGGTCGATGAGGCAGTGCCCGGTGGCCAGGCGGCCGAGACCGGCGAGCGGCTGAAGGCCGAGCTCGATGATCTTCTCGACGAGATCGACGAAGTCCTCGAGACCAACGCCGAGGACTTCGTGAAGTCCTACGTGCAAAAGGGCGGCGAGTAAGCACAGGTGGGGGAGCGATGAGTCCGCAGCACCCACCCGATTCGTCCCGGCGTCGGCTGCTGGCCGCCTTGGCCGGAGCGCCGATCGGCGCCTTGCTCGTCGGCGCCGGCTGCAGCTCCGATGGCGGCGACACCGCGTCCACGTCCGGTTCAAAGAAGAAGACGACGACGTCCACCTCGACGAACGGAGTGCCAACGTCCGCGCCGTCGACCCCGGCGTCGTGGTCCAAGCCGACGATCGACTCCGGTGCCGACGGCCTGTTGGTGCCCGCCGGGTGGAGCGCCACCGTGCTGGCCCGTACCGGCGAGAAGGTCGGCTCGACCAACTACGTCTGGTCGCCGGCGCCCGACGGCGCCGCCACGTTCGCCGACCCGGACGACGACGGT
Source organism: Candidatus Microthrix subdominans (assembly GCA_016719385.1). Taxonomy (NCBI): domain Bacteria; kingdom Bacillati; phylum Actinomycetota; class Acidimicrobiia; order Acidimicrobiales; family Microthrixaceae; genus Candidatus Neomicrothrix; species Candidatus Neomicrothrix subdominans. Next base: position 330,909 of record JADJZA010000008.1, read on the forward strand.
TGGTGGGTGGCCATCAACCACGAGGCCGCCTCCGACAACGGTGGCGGCGCAAGCGCCATCCATCTGTCCGACGACGGCAAGGTGATCGCCGCCCATCGCATCCTCGGTGGCACCACCCTCAACTGCGCCGGTGGCCCCACCCCTTGGGGCACCTGGCTGTCGGGCGAGGAGTTTGACCAGGGTCGTGTGTGGGAGGCCGATCCGACCGTCGAGAACAGCGGCGAGGCTCGGCCGGCGTTGGGCGTGTTCAAGCACGAGGCCGCAGGGGTGGACGAGGCCGGCAAGGCGGTCTACCTGACCGAGGACCAGCCCGACGGTCGCTTCTACCGCTTCACTCCGTCGTCGTGGCCCGATCTGGGCGCCGGCACCCTCGAGGTTGCGGTGGTGAAGGGCGGAAGCATCGACGGCACCGGAGCGGTGACGTGGGCGGAGGTGCCCGACCCGTCGGCGGCGGAAATGGCCACGCGAACCCAGGTGGCCGACTCCACCCCGTATGCGGGCGGGGAGGGCATCGCGCTCGGCGACGGCAAGATCTTCTTCTCGACCAAGCTGGACAACACGGTGTGGGCCTACGACCCGGCCAGCAACGAGATGTCGATCGTTTACCGGGCAAGCGGAGACGGCGCCACCGGAGACGGGGACGTGCTGACCGGCGTCGACAACCTGTGGTGGGACGGTCCGTCGGCAACGCTGTTGACCGCCGAGGACGGCGGCAATATGGAGCTGGTTGCACTCGGCCTCGATGGCTCCGCCGTCCCGATCCTGCGGGTCGAGGGTCACGATGGCTCGGAGATCACCGGCCCCACCGTGTCACCCGACCGCAAGTTCATGACCCTGTCCAGCCAACGGGGGCGCAAGGACTCGATCGGGGTGACCTGGCTGGTCGAGGGCCCGCTGCCGTCGGTCTAACCGGGGCGTCGGGTCCTCGCCGCTACGCTGACTGGCGATGAACCTCCCCACCTTCTCGCCGGGTGACGACCCAGGCCCCGACTTTGCCCGACTGGTGCGCAACAGCGGCCTGAGCGCACCCGTCCCCTCGGGCGACGCCACCCTTGCCGTCCCGCACGGTACGACGTGTCTGGCGGTCCGCTTCGCAGACGGCGTGATCATGGCCGGTGATCGTCGGGCCACCTCGGGCAACCTGATCAGCCACCGCAACATCGAGAAGGTCTTCCCCGGCGACCGCTACAGCGGCGTCGCCATCGCCGGTGCGGCAGGTCCGGCCGTGCAGATGGTCCGGCTGTTCCAGCTGCAACTCGAGCACTACGAGAAGGTGGAAGGCGATCACCTGTCACTGGAGGGCAAGGCCAACCAGCTGAGCCAGATGGTGGCCCAGCACCTGCCGATGGCCATGCAGGGCCTGGCGGTCGTACCGATCTTCGCCGGTTACGACCTGAAGCGAGGCGAGGGCCGGCTGTTCCAGTACGACGTGACCGGCGGGCGCTACGAGGAGGCCGATCACACGGCCACCGGGTCGGGCAGCCTGCACGCCGGCACCGTCGTCAAGATGGGCTGGAGGCGAGACCTGAGCGAGGCCGCCGCCGTCGACCTCGTGCTCGAAGCGCTCTACCAGGCGGCCGAGGAGGACTCGGCCACCGGGGGCCCCGACCTGTTGCGGGGTATCTACCCGATCGTGGCCACCATCACCGCCCGCGGCTTCGAACGCATCGACGACTCGGGCCTGGCCGAGCGCACCGAGGCACTCATCGAGCGCCTGCGGGAACGGCGCTAGCGCCGCCCGGCGCCGCTGACCCATGTCCCCCGCACCCTCCCTACGTTTGTCTTCGATCGGAGCACCATGACCCAGCCGTTCTACGTCGCCCCCGAGCAGGTGATGAAGGACCGGGCCGATTACGCCCGCAAGGGGATCGCCCGCGGTCGCAGCCTGATCGGCATGTCCTGTGACGAGGCCATCCTGATCTGTGCGGAGAACCCCAGCCGCCTGCTGCGCAAGATCTACGAGATTTACGACCGCATCGCCTTTGCCGGCGTCGGCAAATACAACGAGTTCGACCAGCTCCGCATCGCCGGGGTGCGCAGCGCCGACCTCAAGGGCTACGCCTACAGCCGTGAGGACGTGGACGGGCGCAGCCTGGCCAACGGCTATGCCCAGAGCCTGGGCAACGTCTTCACCCACGAGATGAAGCCGATGGAGGTGGAGATCCTGATCGCCGAGGTGTCGAACGGGCCCGACGATGACCGGCTGTTCCACATCCTCTACGACGGCACACTGATCGACGAGGCCAGCTTCACCGTGTTGGGCGGTGACGCCGAGGCGGTTCGGAACCGGGTGGCCAGCGAGTTCGAAGCCACGCCGAGCTTGGCGGACGGCCTGCGACTGGCCGCTTTGGCCCTGGCCGGGCCCGACCGCAGCCTGTCGGCGGGCGACCTGGAGGTGGCGGTGCTGGACCGCAACGTCGAGCATCGGGCATTTCGCCGGCTGACCGTTGACGAGGTCGCCGAACTGCTCGGCGGTGAGGTGGGCGGGAGCGACCAGTCCGGTTCCGGTAATGGGGCGTCCGACGTCGAGGAGATACCCCTCGCTGCAACGGTCACCACCGATACCGGTGCCACCGACCTGTCGACCGCCGAAACCGACGCATCGGCGGAGGCCGAGAACGACGACGAGAAGGCCCCGGAGGCCGACTCGGACGACGGCACCTGAAGACCGGCTCCAAAAACGGCTGGGCCTGAGTAGCCTGCGGTCGATGCAGCGCCGGATCATGGGGATCGAGACCGAGTACGGCGTGACCTGCACCCTGCGCGGCCAACGACGGCTCAGTCCGGACGAGGTGGCCCGCTACCTGTTCCGGCGGGTGGTCAGCTGGGGCCGCTCCTCCAATGTTTTTCTGGCCAACGGCGCCCGCCTGTACCTCGATGTCGGCTCGCACCCCGAGTACGCCACGCCCGAGTGCGACTCGTTGACCGACCTGATCGCCCATGACAAGGCCGGCGAGCGCATCCTCGAACAGCTCCTGGGTTCGGCCGAACAGCGCCTGCACGACGAGGGCATCCGCGGTGACGTCTATCTGTTCCGCAACAACACCGACTCGGCCGGCAACTCCTACGGCTGCCACGAGAACTACCTGACCAACCGCTCGGAGGACCTGGCCCATTACACCGAGGTGCTCATCCCGTTCCTGGTCAGCCGGCAGATCTATGCCGGTGCTGGCAAGGTGATCACGACCAGTCGGGGATCACACTTCTCGGTGTCCCAGCGGGCCGAGCACATCTGGGAGGGGGTCAGCTCAGCCACCACCCGCAGCCGCCCGATCATCAACACCCGCGATGAGCCGCACGCGGACGCCGAGCGGTTTCGACGCCTTCACGTCATCGTCGGCGACACCAACATGTCGGAATACTCCACCTATTTGAAGGTGGGGGCAACGATGTTGATGTTGCGCATGCTCGAGGACCCGACGGTGGTGCTGCGTGACATGACCCTGGAGAATCCGATCCGGGCGATTCGCGAGATCAGCCACGACCTCACCGGCCGCACCCGGGTGCGTCTGGCCAACGGGCGCGAGGCCTCAGCGCTCGACATCCAAGGGGAGTATCTCAACCGGGCCCTTCGGTACGCCGCCAGCCACGAGCTCAACCCGCAGGAAAAGCAGGCGCTGGCGATGTGGGAGCACGTCATGGTCGGCCTCGAGGACGATCCGATGACGCTCAACACCGAGCTCGACTGGGTGATCAAGTACCAGCTGGTCGAGGCCTACCGGGAGCGCCACGGCCTCGATCCGGGCGACGCCCGGCTGGCCCTGCTCGACCTGCAGTACCACGACATCGACCGCACCCGCTCGGTGTTCTACAAGCTGCAGCGCAGGGGCCTCGTCGAGCGCATGGTCGACGATTACGCCATCGCCGAGGCGGTCGACCTGGCGCCCCAAACCACTCGGGCACGCCTGCGGGGCGAGTTCATCCGACGGGCCAAGGAGCGCAAACGCGACTACACCGTGGATTGGGTGCACTTGAAGTTGAACGACCAGACCCAACGTTCGGTGTTGTGCAAGGACCCGTTCCTCGCCCACGACGAGCGGGTCGAGCACCTGATCGACAGCCTGTAGGCAGGGAGTGTGGAACCGGTGAACTTGTTGTGTCCGGCCGTTCAGCCGATCGAGGCGGGAGTGTGGGACCGGTGAACCTGTTGTGTCCGAGCGTTCAGCCGATCGAGGCGGGAGTGTAGGTTGCCGACGTTTCGCACCGGCCTGGTGACCGCCATGATCGCCGAACGCCCCGGGCTCCAGCGAGTGTGGGTTCGCCTCGGCGAACACGAGGCCCAGTCCGAGAGCGATCCGGGACACGTCGAAGAGGCCCGGGCCTACGTCCTCACCGAACTCACCGGTCCGGTGGACCTGGGGGACGAGGTGGTGTGCAACACGACAGCCGTCGAGCTCGGACTGGGCACGGGCGGCTGGCACTTCGTGCACTGGAACCTGTCACGTCGCTCGTTGTCCCAGCCCGGTCCCGACCATGTGATGAAGCTGCGCTACACCAGCCTGCAGGTCGATGTCGGTACCGACGAGTTGGTGCATCCAGCCGCGGCCGACCGTCCGCTGGGCGGGGTGCCGGTGGTCGCCTGCTCGCTGCACAGCCAGATGGCGGTCGTCGCCGCCACCATCGCGCGCCTGCGGCCCCAGGCGCGCATCGCCTACGTCATGACCGACGGAGCCGCGCTGCCGCTGGTGATGTCGGACCTGGTCGTCGACCTGGTCGACGCCGGCGTGCTGTGCGGCACGGTCAGCGCCGGCCACGCCTTCGGCGGTGACCTGGAGGCGGTGTCGGTGGCGTCGGCGCTCGGCCTGGCCCGTCACGTGTTCGACGCCGATGCGATCGTCGTGTCAATGGGGCCGGGCGTGGTCGGCACCGGCACGTCGCTGGGCACCACCTCGGTGGAGGTCGCCCATGTGCTGGACCTGGCCCGCAAGCTGGGCGGCACCCCGGTGCTGGCGGTGCGGGCCTCCGACGGCGACGCTCGTGGACGCCATCAGGGGGTCAGCCACCACACGGCGACCGCTGCCCGGTTGTGCTCGGCTCGACCGATGGTGGCGCCGGTCCCCCCCGAGGCGGCGACGCTCTCCGGCGTGGAATCACGAGCGGTGGGAGAGGTGCCCGACCCGGCCGAGACACTGGACGGCCTGGGGCTGCGGGTGACGACGATGGGACGGGGCCCCGACGCCGACCCGCTGTTCTTTCAGGCGGCGGCGGCAGCGGCAGCGGTGGTCGCCGAGCTGCTCGGCTGACGGTCGGCTGGGCGTGCGCCCTGATCTAGAGTGACACTCCGGTGTCAACGAAGAAGCTCGAACGACAGCTCAACCTGATCGCTGCACTGATCGACAGCCCGCGCCCGCTGCGCGCCGAGGAGATCCATCAGCGGGTGGAGGGCTACCCGGAGGGTGACATCGCCTTCCATCGGGCCTTCGAACGCGACAAGGACGACCTGCGGGCGATGGGCCTGCCCATCCTGATGCAGGATCTGGGCAGCGTCGACCCGCCGGTGGTCGGCTACCGGATGACCGACGCCGATTACGGCATGGACGATCCGGAGCTCGACACCGACGAGCTCGCCGCCCTGCACCTGGCGACATCGATCGTCCGGCTGAAGGGCCTCGATGACGACTCGGGGCTGTGGAAGCTGGGCGGAGCCCTCGGTGAGGGAACCGGCTCGCCCGTCTCGCTGTCGGCCGACGTGCCCACCCCGGCGGCGCTGCTCCCGCTGTTCAGCGCGGTCAGCGAGCGGGCAACCGCGGCGTTCAGCTATCGGGGGACCGAGCGATCGGTCGACCCCGAGCGGCTCGAGTATCGACAGGGGCGCTGGTATCTGGCGGCGTTCGACCGGTCGAAGGGCGAACCCCGGTCGTTTCGGGTCGACCGAATGGGCGACCGGATCGAGCTGGGCACCGCCGGGTCGGCGGAAACTCACGAGTCGGCAGAAGGGGTGAGCCGACGCCAACCCTGGACGTTCGACGACGGGCCCGAGGAGGTCATCTCCCTGGTCGTCGACGCCCTGGTCGCCCCGGTGGTGCGTCTCGAGTTGCCCGATGCCGAGGTGATCGAGGAGCGCGACGGCGGCTCGTTGGTGCTCGGCGTTCGGCTGACCCGATGGGAGCCGTTCCGCAGCTATGTGCTGAGCCATCTCGACCGCGTCGAGATCATCGCGCCCGAGTGGGCACGCAACGATCTGATCGCCTGGGCCGCAGCGGTGGCGGCCCCGAAGGTTCGCCGATGAGTGCCCGCGTCACCGCCGGCGATCGGCTGAGGCGCATCCTGGCCGTTCTGCCGTGGGTGGCGGAGCGGCCAGGTGTCACCGTCGGTGAGGTGACCGAACGCTTCGGCATCGACCGTGACGACCTGCTCGCCGACCTCAACGTCGTGTTCATGGTCGGGGTGTACCCCTATACGCCCGACGCGCTGGTCGACGTCTCGATCGACGAGGAGGACCAGATCGAGGTGCGCCTCGGCGAAGCCTTCCGTCGGCCCTTGGCACTGACGCCCGCCCAGAACCTGGCGCTGCTCGCAGCTGGTTCCGCGCTGCTGACCACGCCGGGCACCGACCCGGACGGCCCCCTGGCCCGCGGCCTGGCCAAGTTGGCCCGCACGGTCGGGGCCGACCCCGGACGCAGCCTCAGCGTCGATCTGGGCGATGCAGCGGCCGGTGGGCAACGGGAGCTGCTGGCGTCGGCGTTGGAGGCTGACCACCAGGTGCGGTTGCGCTACTACACGCTTGGTCGGGACCGGGCCGAGGAACGGGTGGTCGATCCCTGGCTGGTACGCAACCGGGATGGGCACTGGTATCTCTCGGCCTACTGTCACTCGGCTGACGCCCCCCGCACCTTTCGACTCGACAGAATCCTCGACGCCGAGGTGCTCGAGACCGATCGCCGGCATCGACCGCCGGCCGAGTCCGACCTGGCACTCCGCCCCGATGAGGCGGCGCCGCTCGTCGAGCTGCGGGTTGCCGAGGGCTATCGCTGGGTGGCCGAGACGTACCCGGTCGAGTCCGTGGTCGATGAGGCGGACGGGTCGCAACGGATCACCTTGGCCGTGTCAGGGGAGGCCTGGCTCAGCCGGTTGCTGTTGCGGCTGGGTCCCGACGTCGAGGTTCTGGCTGCGCCCCCCGAACTGATCGACGCCGGCGTGCGTGCGGCGACCGCTGTGCTCCAACGCTATGGCGTCATGGATCCGGGGTCGTGACCGCCGACGAGGGTGGACCCGACACCCCGCAGCCGGACCCGTGGGTTGTTCCCGCCCCCCAGCTGGACGACGACGGGCGACCGTTGCGCCGCCGGGCCGCCTACCCATCCAGCCCGTCGGCGTCGCCTGGGTCGGCTGAGGCGCCCGGGTCGGTCTCGGGTCGACCGACGCGGGGCACCGACGAGCCGAAGGTCACGGAGAAGCAGATGGACCAGTCCAGCCCGACCACCGCCCAACGGATCCGCAGCTGGGCGGAGACCATCGCCGTTTTCGCCGTCGGCCTGGTGCTCGCCCTCGTGGTTCGGGCGTTTGTCCTCCAGGCATTCTCGATCCCGTCGGACTCGATGGTCCCCACCCTGGAGCAGGGCGACCGGGTGGTGGTGTGGAAGCCCAGCGATTCGATCGCCGATCTCGACCGGGGCGATGTCATCGTGTTCAAGCGCCCCAACGTGGACGAGTGTCCGTTTGCCTCCGCCGACCCTCAGGACCTGATCAAGCGGGTCATCGGGTTGCCGGGCGAGGAGATCACCAGCCCCGAGGGTGAGGTGCTCGTCGACGGCGAACCCATCGACGAGAGCTATCTGCCCCCGGGCACCCGTACCGACATGGCCGAACCGATCGACGTGCCCGAGGGGCGGGTGCTGATGCTCGGCGACAACCGAGGGGCGTCGAAGGACGGCCGGTGCTTTGGGCCGATCACCGAGGATGCGATCGTGGGTCGGGCGACCACCCGCGTGTGGCCGCCCGGCCGAATCGGCGGGCTGTAGCGCTTAGGGCAGTTTGCCGCGGGCCTCGTCGAGGCGTTCCGGGTTGAGGCTGCTGGCGCTGTCGACGCCCATCTCGACGAACTCCTTGATCATGCGAACGTGCGTTGCGCTGCGACCGACGCACAGTCGATCGAAGCGATGGAACAGTGCGGTCAGGCCGCCGGTCCACTGGCCGAAGGCCATCGCCTGTCCGTCGACGCCGACCGCCCGCAGCTGAGAGGCATGGCGCTCGGGTCCCTTTGCCATGGCGGCGAGCGGAGCCTCGTGGATCAGCATCGGTCGGGTGGGGCCCAGGTCGGCGGCCGCTGCTGCCAGCACCTCGAGGTCGCCGCAGCGGATCCACATCCGCCCGGTCGCCCCGGCGCCGGCGGCGGCAAGTATCACCGCGTCCAGCGTCTCCCGGTCGGCCACCGCGATCGACACCAGCGGGGCCTGATCGGCGTCGATCGCCAATAGGTCGGCCAGCGGTGGGGCCTCGCTGTCGGCGGCGGGGATCGCCGAGCGGGACCGCCGACGCCACCCGACGGTGGGGTTTCGGGCAAGCACGACGACATCATCGGCGCTGCGATGTCCGGTCACCTCCCAGCCGTCGGCGCCCAGCCGCCGGGCGAGACGAAACCCGGCCAGCGAGTGATCGGCCTCCCGTTCCGGGGCGCCGCCGTCCGCCAGGTAGCGCACCGGCTCGCCGAGCGTGGGATGAGACATCACCCCATCGTGTTGCACCGGCGCTCGTCCGCGCCACACGAGTGAGTCATGTTCAGCTGCTGGGGCTCCAAGGCGAGGTGCCGAGCGGCCCCTAGACTGGGCGGGTGGTGCAGGCCCCTCTTGATCTCACAACCTCAATGTTCGGCCTGATCGTCGACAACATCGGTGGGTGGGAGATTCTCGCCGTTCTCGTCCTACTCATGGTCGTCGTCGGCCCGGACCGGCTTCCCGAGATGGCGCGCAAGATCGGCCGCGGCATCGCCCAGGCAAGGGCTCAGATGTCGTCGATGTCCGACGAGGTACGCGGTGTGGTCGACGACCCGGCGATGCAACCGCTGCGGGAGATCGGCGAGTTCGCCATGCGGCCGCGCCAGAAGCTCTCAGAGATCGTCCGCATGGCCGAGTTCGATCTGCACGAGGAGGCAGCTCAGGTCAAGGCGCTCTTGGACGCGCCCGTTCAGCCGGAGGCCTCTCCAACGATCGCCGACCTGCCCGAGCCGGGCCTACCCCCGGGCAACGGGCCGCAGTACCCGACCACGATGGACGACAAGCTGGGTGGGCGACGGGTGCCCGTCGATTCCGAGGTGGCCGCCCAGCGTCGACTCGACGCCGGGGTGCCCGACAACGCTGCGTTCACCACACGCGCCGCCCCCCTTGGCGCGGGCGCCCCCGAAAGGGTTCCTGGGAGGGTCGCCGAGCAGGAGGGGCCGCCCACCTCCATGTCGACCCCGGTGGCGTCAACTGCGTTCACCGCTCGAGGGGGGCCGCTCGGGCAGCGAGTTGAGCCCGCTGAGGACGACCAGGCTTCGGCCAACCCATCAGCTCTAGCCGACACCGCCGAACCCGACCGTCCCGACGGACCGACTTCGTGAGCACGGAGACCACCGACGCCCCCGCCAAGGGCGACATGAGCCTGATCGAGCACCTGAAGGAACTGCGCAACCGTCTGTTGCGCGCCGCGGTGGCGATCGTTATCGGCGCCGTGGTCGGCTGGATCTTCTACGAGAAGATCTTCAGCTTTCTGACGGTGCCGTACTGCGACGTGGTCGAAGCGAAGCGTCAAACCTGTGCCCTGACCAGCTTCGACCCGCTCGAACCGTTCGGCTTCCGCGCCCAGGTGGCGGGCTATTCGGGCATCTTCATCGCACTTCCGGTGATCTTTTACCAGCTGTGGCGTTTCATCGCCCCGGGCCTGTACCGCAAGGAGAAGGCGTACGCAGCGACCTTCGTCGCCCTGTCGACAACGCTGTTTGTCTCCGGGGCGGCCGTTGCCTACCTGACCCTGCCCAAGGCGCTTGAATTTCTGTTGACCATCGGCGGCGAGGGCATCGACAACCTCACCAACGTGACGAAGTACACCACGCTGGTGTTGTTCACGATGGCGGCGTTCGGCGTGGGTTTCGAGTTCCCGATCCTGTTGATCGCGCTGCAGTTCGTCGGCGTCGTCCAGCCTTCGACGCTGTCCAAGTGGCGGCGCGAGGCGATCGTCGGCATCACTGCGCTGGCGGCGATCATCACCCCCAGCGTCGACCCGATCTCGATGTTTGCGCTCGCCATCCCGTTGTACGTGTTCTACGAGGCGTCGATCCTCGCCGGGCGTCTGATCGTTCGACGTCGGGAGAAGGCACGTCTGTCGTGAGCGACGCCGGCGACCCGATCGTCCCCGATGAGTTCCAGCTGAGGGCGATCGAGGCGATCGACGACGGCGAGTCGGTCCTGGTGGCGGCTCCGACCGGCGCCGGCAAGACCTTCGTGGCCGAGCACGCCATTGACCGGGCCCTCGCCCAAGGTCGTCGGGCGTTCTACACCACCCCGATCAAGGCGCTGTCCAACCAGAAGTTCCGTGACTTTTCGGCCCGCTGGGGCGCTGGCCGGGTCGGCCTGCTCACCGGCGACAACGCGGTCAACGGCTCGGCCGACCTGATCGTCATGACCACCGAAGTGCTGCGCAACATGATTTACGTGACCAGCCCAAACCTGGCGGGTCTGGGCGTGGTCGTCATGGACGAGGTGCACTACCTGGCCGACCCCCAGCGGGGGCCGACCTGGGAGGAGGTGATCATCCACGCGCCGGCGGGCGCCCAGTTGGTGGGGCTGTCGGCCACGGTGTCCAACTCCGAACAGCTCGGCGAGTGGATTCGGGCATTGCGGGGGCCCACTCGCACGGTGATCGAGCACGAGCGCCCGGTGGAGTTGCGCCCGCTGTACCTGGTCGCCGACCGCAGCGCCCCGGAGGACCACCTTCTGCCGCTGCTCGTCGACGGCCGCCCCAACCCGGAGGGCCACCGCTTCGATGCGGCCCCCAACACCGGTCACCGGGGACCTGGTGGGCAGCGACGCCGGCGGGGGCGTTTTGCCATGCCGCGCAAGGTGGAGACGGTTGAGCGCCTCGATGCCGAGGGCCTGCTGCCGGCGATCTGGTTCATCTTCAGCCGCAACGGCTGCGACGAGGCGATGGCCGCCTGTCGCGACGCCGGGGTCCGCCTGACCAGTCAGGAGGACCGGGCGCTCATCCGTACGATCGCCGAGACCCACACCGCGTCGTTAAGCGCAGCCGACCTGAAGGTGCTGCGCTACGACCGCTGGGTGGCGGCGCTGGAGGCCGGAGTGGCCGCCCACCATGCCGGGATGGTGCCCGCCTTCAAGGAGGCGGTCGAGGAGGCCTTCACCCTGGGGCTGATCAAGGTGGTGTTCGCCACCGAGACGCTGGCCCTCGGCATCAACATGCCCGCCCGCACCGTGGTGATCGACAAGCTGACCAAGTACACCGGCGACGGGCACGACTTTTTGACCCCGGCCCAGTTCACCCAGCTCACCGGCCGGGCGGGCCGTCGGGGCATCGACGAGCTGGGCTTCGCCGTCGTCGCCTGGTCGCCGTTCGTCACCTTCGACCAGGCGGCTGCGCTGGCGGGCAGCCGCGAGTACCCGCTCAACTCGGCCTTTCACCCCACCTACAACATGGTGGTCAACCTGGTGGCCCGCTACCAGCGGGACGAGGCGTTGGGCGTGCTTCAGCGGAGCTTCGCCCAGTTTCAGGCCGACGCCGACCTGGTGCGGCTGCGGGCACGGCTCGATCGGCTCGAGGAGCGCATCGCCGGGGCGGAGCAGCGGGCGACCTGCGAGCTCGGCGACGTCGTCGAGTACGCAGCGATCACGGCGGCCGAGCGCGCCGCCACGCCGGCGAGGCCGGGGGCCGTGCGTCGCCCCGACGGCGACACCGACCTCGTGGTGAGCGAGGCGGTGGGCGACCTGGTCCCCGGCGAGGTGATCGAGCATCCCGTCGGCGGGGAGCCGGTGGTCGTGTTGTCCGTCGCCCACCGCTCCCGCAACCGGGTGCGCCTCCGCGTCTCCGACGTCGGCGGAAAGCCGGAACGGCTGACCCACATGGATTTTGTCGGCGAACCGGTCGTGGTGGGTCGGGTGGACCTGCCGGTGCCGTACCGGCCGGAGACCGACCGTTTCGCCGAGGAGGCGGGGCTCGCACTCCGCCGCCGCAACCCCCGCCGTCGCTCGTCCAAGAAGCAGCGCCTGGGGCTGGGCGACGAGGGCGGCACCACACACGAAGGCCGCTCCGCTATGCCTTCGAGCACGGCACCCCCCTCGCCCCCCTCGCTGGCTTCGGCCGTTCCGGATCGCCCCCGTGCAGAGGAGCATCCGGTGGCGGGCTGTCCGCACGCCGAGGACCACCTGGCGGGGCTGGAGGAGGCAACCACCCTGAAGCGGGACGCCGAGGCGCTGCGACGCCGCATCGCCGGCCGAAACACCGCGCTCGAGCAGGGCCTGATCGCCCGGTTGGCGGTGCTCGAAGCCCGTGGCTACCTGGAGGGCTGGCAGCTCACACAGCGCGGGCGGCGGCTGGCCCGGCTGTATCACGAGGCCGACCTGGTGATCACCCATGCGATGGAGACCGGGTTGTTCGACGGGTTGGATGCCCCCGAGCTGGCCGGGCTGATCTCAACCTTCACCTACGAGCACCGCAGCTCCGAACCGCCACCCGAGCCGAGGTTTCCCAACTCGACCCTGCGCCGTCGCTTCTCCCAGATCGAGCGGGCGGCCCGGCAGGTCAACGAGGCCGAGGAGGCGGCGGGGCTGCCGCTCAGCCGTTCGCCCGATCCGGGTATGGTCGAGGTCGCCTATTCCTGGGTGGCCGGCGCCGGCCTGGCCGACGTGGTCGGCGAGGACCTGTCCGGCGGTGACTTCGTGCGCTGGATTCGTCAGCTGATCGACCTGACCCGCCAGATCGCCGACGTGACCGATCGCCATGCGCTGGCAGCCACCGCCCGGACGGCGGTGGATGGTCTCCACCGAGGGGTGGTGTCGACGATGACCGACCTGGAGTTCGACGACGACCCCGTCGTCGACGATGACGATGACGCCCCCGATTCGGCGGGGGAGCGGCCTCGCCGGTGACGATCGCCAAGGGACAACCGTGGGGGCGGCAGGGCCCGCTCGAGGCGGCTGGACCGGTGGCCGCCACCGACGCCGAGCTGGCCCGGGTCGTCGCAGCAGCGGTGTTGGCCGGCGACGTGCCGGAACCGACCGGGCTGATCGGCGGCGACCTGTTCTCCACCCTGGGCGGGAAACCGTCGGGGCGGCGGCCGACCGATGAGGACGCCTGGCGGTATCCGCTCGACGCGCTGGTGGTGCGCTCGACCACCGACGGTGTCTCGAGCGAGCCTGCGGTGGCGGTGGCCCACGTCGTTGCGTTCCGCGCGCCCGAGGCCGGTCGACCGAGCGACCGATTGGTCGGCGCCTTGCGAGGCCGTCGCCACTCGCCGAAGCTGCGACGGGCACCCTGGTTCGTCGACGAGACGCTGATCATCGCCAATGCCGCCTTCGTCGGCGACTGGAACATCGCGCCGCGAGGGCATCCCAACGACGGCCGACTCGAGGTGACCCAGGGGCGCCTCGGTGCCCGCGATCGCCGCCAGCTCCCCGGTCGGCTGGCCGCCGGAACGCACCTGCCCCATCCCGGCCTGACGACCTCCAGGCCGAAGGCGCTCGACGCCGGCATGGGGCCGTGGCGCCTCTATGTCGACGGGGTCGACACCGGCATGGTCGACGACTTCGGCGTCGAACTGATCCCCGACGCCTTCACGGCGGTCATGTAGCGGCAGGGGCCCGTCGGACCCCAGGTTCGATCGTGGGCGGCCTGGCCTACATTGAGACGATGGCGGACCTGCGCAACGACGATTCTGTGGACCCGAGCGCAACGGGTGGGCATGGCGGCCAACCCGATGCCGCCGAGGCACGGCAGCGGGTGTTCGACGAGGTCGACCGCCTGGCCGATCGGTTGGTGGACGTCTCACATCGCATCCATGCCGATCCCGAACTGGCCTACGCCGAACATCGTGCCCACGACCTGCTCTGCGATGTCCTCGAGGAGGCCAACCTGGCGGTCACCCGGGGCGCCTACGGGCTGGACACCGCGTTCGAGGCCCGCGCCGGCGGGGGAGCGGGCCCCACGGTGGCGGTGATCTGCGAGTACGACGCCCTGCCCGGCATCGGTCACGCCTGCGGCCACAACATCATCGCCGCCGCCGGCCTGGGTGCCGGCCTGGCCGCAGCAGCGGTGGTCGACGAACTCAACGGCAACCTGGTGATCCTCGGCACGCCCGCCGAGGAGGGCGGTGGCGGCAAGATCGCCATGATCGACGCCGGGGCGCTTGAGGGGGTCGACGCAGCGATGATGTTGCACCCCTCGTCGGCCGACGTCGAGTCGATGTATGCCATTGCGATCCAACAGCTGAGGGTGACCTATCACGGCAAGGCGTCCCACGCAGCCGCCCATCCCGAGCTGGGCCGCAATGCCCTCGACGCCGCCGTCCTCGGGTACAACGCCGTCGCTGCGCTGCGCCAGCACATCGCCCCCGACGAGCGGGTCCACGGCATCTTCACCGAAGCGGGCGAGCAGCCCAACATCGTGCCGCGCCGGGCAGCGGCGCATTACTACGTACGTTCGGGCACGCTGGCACGCCTCGAGGAGCTGAAGCCCCGGGTGCTGGCCGCCCTGGCCGGCGGCGCCCAGAGCGCCGGCTGCGAGCTCGAGGTCGCCTGGGTCGATGCCCCCTACGCCGAGCTGTTGCACAATCCCACCCTGGGGGCCCGCTATGCGCTGCACGCCGCCGCTCTCGGCCGCACGGTCGCCGGCGTCGAGGATGCCTCGCTCACCATCGGTTCGACCGACATGGGCAACGTCAGCCTCGAAGTGCCCAGCATCCACCCGACGATCGCCGTCGGGCCGCCCGGCAGCTCGATCCACACCGAGGCGTTCGCTGCGTCGGCCGCCTCGCCGGCGGGCGATCGGGCGGTGCTCGACGGCGCCAAGGCGCTCGCTGCTGTCGCCGTCGACCTGTGGAGCGACCCGGCCGTGCTGGCGTCGGCCCGCGCCGACCATCGGTCGGCAACCGGATCACGGACCGGCGGACCAAAGTGAACGAGCGAAGTAGGTGGTGGGTCCCATGGTCCCTCGGCGGGTGGCGGGTTTGAAATAGTCTCGGCCCGTGTTCACCTACCAGTCCGAGGAGTTCACCGGCGATGAGATCGCCGTTCTGAACCGGCACTTCACCAACCTCGATCGCCCGGTGTTCGCGCTCATCAACCTCCCCGAGGTGGTGAAGGGGGCACTGTTCGCGCGCTACAGCCGCTCATCGAAGTCGCTGCGCCGGTTGTTCCTCGACGAGTTCGCCGGCGCTCTCGCCCTGCCTGCCGCCGGGGGCGGCGACGGCGAGGAAGGCGATGTCGGTCTCGATCGTGCCGAACGGCTCTACGAGAAGGTCTTCGTCGAGTACGGCGACGACTCGGTCGCCCAGCTGGGCGGCGTCCACCTGGCCTGTGAGCAGGCGTCCAACCTTCTCACCAAGCTGCTCGAATGGGGGCGCCTGGCCAGCTATCTGGAGCAGTCCACCCGGTACATCCCCTATGACGTCCGGGCAAACGGCCGTTTTCGCTACTACCGGGACCCCGGCATCCTCACCTCCCGGCTCGGCGCCCGGTACGTGGGCGACATGGACGAGATGTTCGACGCCTACTCGTCGCTGCTGCCGGTGCTCGGCGACCATTTTCGCCGGGTCCACCCCAAGGACGCCGACGATTCGGATTTCGTCTACCGCCAATCGATCCGGGCCAAGTCGTTCGACGCGCTGCGCGGCCTGTTGCCGGCCGCAGCACAGTCCAACGTGGGGATCTACGGCAGCGGCCAGGCCTACGAAGCGATGTTGTTGCGCATGCGGGCCCACCCTCTGCCCGAGGCGCGGGCCTATGCGGACGAGATGCTCTTCGAGCTGCGCAAGGTGATCCCGTCGTTCCTCAAGCGTGTGGACGTGCCGGATCGGGGCGGGGCCTGGAGCGACTACCTGTCCACCAACCGCTCAGCGATGAGCGGGGTGGCCCAGCGGCTCTTCGACGGGCGCGTGGACGCCGTGCCAGAGGCATCGGTGCGGCTGGTGGACTGGGACCCCGACGCCGAGGTGAAGATGATCGCCGCCATGCTGGCGCCCCACACCCACCTGAGCGACACCACCCTGCTCGACGAGGTGGCGGCGATGGGTGCCGCCGACCGTAAGTCGGTCGTCGCCGCCTATGTCGGTCAGCGCTCCAACCGTCGTCACAAACCCGGCCGAGGCCTGGAACGGGTCAACTATCGCTTCGAGATCGTCGCCGACTACGGAGCGTTCCGGGACCTCCAGCGGCACCGGATGATGACGATCGAGTGGCAGAACCTCACGCCCCATCACGGGTACCTCCGCCCGACCGAGGTGGATGACGCCGGTGCGGCTGCGGCCTACGACCAGGCGATGGCGACGTCGGCCGGCCTCCACGATGTGCTCGCACGCCAGTTTCCGGATCGGGCCAGCTATGCGGTGGCGCTGGGTTACCGGGTCCGCTTCACGATGAACCTGAACGCACGCGAGGCGATGCACCTCACCGAGCTGCGTTCGGCTCCCCAGGGGCATGCCAGTTACCGAACGGTGGCCCAGGACATGCATCGGGCGATCGCGGAGGTCGCCGGCCACCGCCTCGTCGCCGACATGATGAGCTTTGTCGATCACGGTTCGGGCGTGGAGCTGGAGCGCTTGGAGGCCGAACGTCGGGCCGAGGCACGGCGCGAACGGCCCACATCCTGAGCGTCGCAGGATTGCCGCAGGGCGGATTTTTCCCGCTGAGGTGGACGCCGCCGTTCCCAGGTTGTAGGCAATGCAGCGGCTCCGACCGGAGCCCGGGTCGGCGACGACGCCAGAGCTGTCTAGTATGCCGCCCGATGACCCGCTGACGTTTCGAGGATGCAATCCCCATGGCTGCCGATGACATCGATGAAATCGACGAGCTTGACGACGACGCCGGCGCCGTCGACGACGTTGACGAAGAGGAACTCGACGAAGAAGACCTGAGCGACGACCTCCATGTCGACGAGGATGACGATGCCGTCATCGGCACCGTCGACGACGAAATCGATGACGAGGACGAGAAGGCCGAGGGCGCCTCGAAGGCGGCCAAGCCTTCGACCGACGATGACGAGGAGGACGAGGAGGATCTCGGGCCCGACGACGTTGAGGCCGACCTCGACACGATCCTCAAGGGTAAGATCGCCTCGGAGGACGACCTCGACGACGACGACGAGGATGAGGACGAAGCCCTCGTCGTCCCGGTGAAGAAGACGGTCGCCGAACAGGCCGATGGCGTCACCGCCCGACAGGAAGGGGAGTTTTCCTGCCCCGGCTGTTTCATGGTCGTCCACCCCCGCCAGTTCGGCCGCCGGTCCAATCCGGTGTGTCCGTCCGGCGAGGAGGACTGCCCCGGTATCGAGATCGCCTTCGGGACGTCGTGAGCCCGGTGGGACCGTCCGGCTCGGAGGACAGCTCCGGCGACGTGCTCTTCGACACTCCGCTCGCCCGGCTGGCGATCGGCTCCGCCGGCGTCGTCGACCGGCTGATCACGCGCACCCAGGGCCAGGTTGCGCTCGGGTTGACGTTGGGACGCCTGGTCGGGGCCAAGGCGGGGTTGCCCGTGCATGCCCCGGTGGTGGCCATGCTCGACCGTCCCCGCCTGCACCCGGTGCGCTCGATGGCCCGCAGCTCGAACGTCACCCCGTTGCGGCCTACCGATCGCCTCTCGGCGGTTGGTCCCTCCTCGGACGTTGGCGCTTCCCAGGTCGCCGTCGCCGAGGAGCCTGCAGCATCGGAACAGCCGCCGGTCCCGACGAGCGACGAGCTGGCCATCCCGTCCTACGACGAGCTGGCGGCCTCCCAGGTGGTCAAGCGACTTCCGGGCCTCGACGCCGCCGAGCTGGCAGCGATCGGCACCTACGAGCGCGCGCACCGTGGACGGCGAACGATCCTGACCCGGATCCGACAGCTGCAGTCCACCCAGTGACCGACGCGCTCCAGGTCCGTCCCATCGGTGACGCCGACGTCGCCGGGGTTGTCGATCTGCTCGAGCAGGCCCATCGCCATCAACTCGAACAGCGCGACGGCGAGATGTGGGCCACGGTCAACGCCGTTCCGGTGACCGAGGAACGCGTTCGTCACCGGGCGGAGCACGGCCTGGTGCTGGTCGGTACGGTCCTCGGCGTCCCGGTCGGCGTCGTTGTGGCGCGCCACGAGGTCGTGTCCGACAAACGCCTGGCGCTGATCGAAGAGCTGTACACCGAACCCGAGGCCAGAGGGGTGGGCGTCGGTCGTCGGCTGATTCAGGCGGTGGAGCTCTGGGCGAGAGCCACGGGGTGCATAGGCATCGAATCGATGGCGCTGCCCGGCGATCGTGACACCAAGAACTTCTTCGAAGCGGCCGGGCTGATCGCTCGCGCGATCGTGGTGCACCGCAGCTTCGAACCAACCCGATGATCGGCCTGGCTGCGGGCGACGGAGCTGTCGATCCTGTCGGCCGCCCCCAGCTGGCCGTCGGCGCCGTCGTGCAGAGCAGCGATGAGCTGTTGTTGGTTCGTCGGGGAACCGAGCCTCACATCGGGCGTTGGACCCTGCCGGGGGGACGGGTGGAGCGGGGCGAGCTCTTGGCCGAAGCGGTGATCCGAGAGCTTCGCGAGGAAACCGGAGTGGTCGGTGTGTGTAGCGACCTGTTGGGTCTCGCCGAGCTGCTCCCCGGGTTTGGAAACGACGATGATCCTCACGACGATCAGCAGGGTGTTGCCCGACCGGGAAACAACCACTTTGTGGTCGCCAACTTCGTGATCACGTTGCTCGACCCGGATCAGCGCCCGATCGCCGGCTCGGACGCGTCCGACGTCGCCTGGGTGCCGGTGTGGGATGTCGCCGAGATGGACCTGACACCCGGACTGGCGGAGTTTCTCTCCGAGCACCGCATCATCGACACGATCGTCTGACCCGACGATCACCCGCCCGGCGGCCCACCCGAAGGTCGACCGCCGAACGGGGACCGTCAAAACGAACGGGGAGCCTTAGCGGCCCTTCCAGACCGGGTCGCGCTTCTCGAAGAAGGCCGTGAGGCCCTCGCCGAAGTCCTCGGCGCCAAACATCTTGGCGATGCCGTCGTTGGACAGCTTCCAACCGGTCGCCTCGTCGGCCTCGGCGGCCTCCAGAACGATCTTGCGGCTCTCGCGAACGGCCAGCGGGGCCGCCTTTTCGATCTGGGCGGCCAGCGCAACGGCGCCTTCGAGGGCCCCGCTCTCCTCGGTGAGGGCGTTGACCCAGCCGAAGTGATGAGCTCGCTCGGCGGAGAAGTCGAGACGGCCGGTCAGCACCAGCTCCATGGCGATGTTGCGGGGCAACACACGGGGCAGGCGGAACAGCCCGCCGCCGGCGGCGACCAGGTTGCGCAACACCTCGGGGACGCCGAACACGGCGGTCTTCGAGGCGACGACCAGGTCGCAGGCCAGGACGATCTCGGTGCCGCCGGCCAGCGCCGGTCCGTCGACCGCAGCGATCACCGGCTTGGTGCGTTCACGGGCGGCGAACCCGGCGAAGCCGCCCTTTTCGGTCATCATGGCACCGGGGTCGGTGCTCATCGCCTTCAGGTCGGCACCGGCCGAAAAGATCCAGCCCTTTTCGGTGCGGGCGCCGGTGAGCACGCCCACCCACAGGTCGTCGTCGGACTCCAACAGGTCGATCGCCGCCTCGACGCCTTGGGCGACGTCACCGTTGACCGCGTTGCGGGCCTCGGGGCGGTTGATCGTGATGATCGCCACATGGCCGCGGCGCTCCAGGAGCACCTTCTCGTTGCCCTCGATCACCGGAGCGGCTGTTGTTTCCTCGTTCGTCATCAGCCCAAGTTAGGGGGTGCGCGACGCTCGAGGCGAGTTACTCGTTGGCGGCGGTATCCGGGGCAGGTGACGGATCGCCTGCGGTGTCCTCGGTGGGCGAATCAGCGGCGGACGGCTCTGATGCCGGGGCCTCGGAAGTAGGAGCTTCGGGTGTCGCCGCTTCGGGTGCTGCCGCCTCGGAAGCCGGAGCTTCCCAGCGTCCGCGGGCGTCCTGGGGTCGCCGCCTCGGAGGGGGCGGTAGCCGTCTCGCCGGTCGCCGGGGCGGGCTTGGCGCCCTTCGACGCATCCCGCTTCGGCTGGCCGCCCTTCGCCTGGTCGCCCGTTGGCCGCCCGCCCTTGGGCTGGTCGCCGCGACCGCCGCCGTCGCGGGGGCCCTTCTTGGGCTTGTCGCCGCCGGGACGGCGCCGCCGGGGCGGGTTCTTCGGCGCAGTGGACGGATCAACGCCGAACTTCCGTGCCAGCTCGGGCAGCCGGGCCGCCACCGCACGGAGGGTGTTGAGCAGTTCCTCGCTGGGCTTCTCCGGGATGTGGTCGAGCTCGACCAGCGCGCGAACCGGCGAGAACGCCAGCGCGTCGAGCAGGGCGCCCCAACGGTCGTCGGTCATGTTCTCGTCGACCGAGTCGACGACAGCGGTGGCGAGACGGGTGGCCAAGTCACCGGGAAGGGGTGCGCCGGCCTTCGGCGACCTGCTCGACACCCGCAGCGCACGGATCACGCGCCCGGCCTGTATCAGCGCCGAGATCTCTTCGGCCCAGGCGGCCTGCTCTGTCTCCACCCGGCTGTTGAGCGCGTCGCGCAGCTGCCCGGCGAGCGCACGGGTCTCCTCGTCGTTGGCGGCGGTGTCGCCGGCGACGACGACCGATCGCAGATCACGCAGATCGACCTCGTCGGCCTGGGCCACGGCAGCCTCGGCACGGTCTCGCCACTCCGCGGTGCGCAGTTGCTCCTGGAGCTGTTCGGCCAGACCGATCAGCGGTCCGGGCTTCACCTCGGGGCGTCCCTCGGCCTTGTTGGTCTCGTTCTGTTCCTTGATCGCAGTGCGAACGGCAGGGAGGCCACCGGCGACCAGCTGGTCGGCGACGGGTCGCTGCTCGTCGGGGAGAGCGGCCAGCACCGCGTTGCGATGCGTCTTGCCGGCGCGAAGCCGTTTGGCCTTGGGTCGGGTCGGCACCTCCGGGGGCGCCGGACGGTGCGGGCGATCGCCACGCCCTCGGCCGCGTGGGCCCTCGCCGTCGCGTCCGCCCTCGCGCCTGGCGCCCCGACCGTCGCGGTCACGGCGTCGGCCCCCGCCGCGCTCGTCCCGGTCGCGTCGGCCGCCACCGCCCTTGGCTGCCAGCTTGGTGGTGACCAGGTCGGTGGGATCCTTGGCGATCAGCTCCAAGCGCTGTGGCTCCTTGCGCTCGCGCTTGGGGGTAGCGATCGCCAGCACGTCGATGCCGTCGATCGTGAAGTCGGCGTCGGCCTTCAGCTCATCGCCGATCTTCGTGCCCTCGGGCAGCAGCGACGCCGCCGCTTCGCCCTTTGGTTGCTTGGCGCCGGAGACCCTCCAGGTAAAGCGTTCGTCGCTCAGGCTGGTGATCTCGATGTCGAGTCGGCGTGACATGGCGTGGCCTCTCGTGGCGGTGGGGCGAACCCACGGGGTTGGGGGTGCCGGACGCAGATCATCCGGTCGACGGAGCACATCCACACGGGATGGGTTGCTCGGGGTCGTCGCTCTGTACGGGGCCCAGAGCCGACAAAGCAGCGTATCGGACCAGCAGATCAGCACTGAAGACGTGGCGTGACCGCCTACTCCCAGGGTTCGAACTCGCCGCCCCTGCTCGGCGTGTACGGCACCTCGAGCAGCAACTGTTCGACGACCTCGCTGAGCGCCGGATGGGGATAGATCACCGTGCGGGCCACGTCGTCGGCGGTGTTGCCCAGCGCCATCGCCTGAGCGAGCGGCTGGATCAGCAGCGAGGCCTCATGGCCGATGATGTGGGCGCCCAGGATCAGGCGTGTGTCCGGGTCGACCAGCACCTTGGCAAACCCGACTTGGTCCTCCATCGCCCAGCCGTAGGCGGTGGCGCCGTAGTCGCGGCGGCCGACCAGATAGGGATGGCCAAGCGCCTGAAGCGCTTCTTCGGAACGGCCCACCTGGGCCACCTCCGGATGGCTGAACACCACGTGGGGCACCGCCGACTCGTCGATGCGGCGCAGGTCGTCGGGGTGGGTGAGGTTGTGCCCGACGATGTCGGCCTCCCGGTTGGCCAGGTGCTTGAGCTGCAGCGGGTTGCGGATGTCGCCCAGCGCCCAGATGCCCTCCGCCTCGGTCGCCAGGGTGTCGTCGGTGATGACATACCCGTAGGGATCGACGGTCACCCCGGTGCGCTCGACGCACAGTTCGTCAGCGTTGGGCACGCGCCCAGCGGCCACCAACACCACGTCCCCCTCGACCGTTTGCCCGTCGGAACACTCGACGGCGATGCCGGCGTCGCTGCGGCGCACCGACTGGACGGTCACGTTCAGCCGGAGGTCGTAGCGGTGACCGAGCGCCTGGGTGAAGCGCCTGCCGATCTCCCAGTCCTCGTGCCCCAGTAGGCGCGGCGACCGGCCGATGATCGTCACCCTGGCGCCGAACGTGCCGAAGGCGTGAGCCATCTCGGCGGCGATGAACCCGCCCCCGATGATCACGAGGTGCTCGGGCACCTCGTCGATCCGCATGATCGTGTCCGAGGTGTGGAAGGGCACGCCGTCGAGGCCCTCGACCCGTGGCCTACGCGGGCGAGCCCCGGCGGCGAGAACCACCCGGTCGGCGCTGACCAGTTGGCTCAATCCCGACGGGTCGGTCACCTCGACGGTGCGGTCGCCGACGAAGGTGGCGGTGCCGCCGTAGACGGTGACGTGGTTCTGCCCCCGGCGGTACTCCTCACCGCCGGCGGCGATCGGGTCGATGCGGCCGAAGGTGCGGTCGCGGATCTCACGCCACCGCACCCCATCCAGGCTGAGGTCGACCCCGAGCGCCTTGGCCTCCTCGGCCAGGCGGATCACCGTCGCCGGGTAGATCAGCATCTTCGAGGGGATGCAGCCCCGGTTCAAGCAGGTGCCGCCGAACGCGTCTCGCTCGACCATCGCCACCGAGAGGTGTTCGAAGCGCTCGTCGAGAAACGTGTTGCCCGACCCGGAGCCGATCACCATCAGGTCGTGGTGGTTCGGCGCGGAGGCGGTTGAGGGGGCATCGGGGGTCACCCCCTCATCCTGCCAGGTGATCTCCGGCGATCGGCGATCACCTGGTGGGTTGAGCGCGGCCAGCGACGGGTACCGCCTGGCTGCCGACCCGGCCCGACGACAGGAACCACCCATGACCAATGCGCACGATCAACCGAAGGCTTCGTCGCTCGACCTCGGCCCCCACCCGGACGAGTCGATCGCCAAGCTGCGGTGGTTCAACCTGGCGATGGGTGGGCTTCACCTTCTCCAGGGCATCGCCATCGTCGCGCTGTCCAACAACTTCCGGGCCCCGGTCACCGGCTCGTTCCTCGACGGACCGCCCGGTACACCGACGCAATTGACCGAGCTGTTCTCCATCCCGTTCGGTTGGGGCGTCGCCGCCTTTGTGTTCCTCTCGGCGATCGCCCACTTCCTGATCGCCGGGCCGCTGTTCGGTGCCTACTCCCGCCAGCTTCGCCAGGGACGCAACGACTTCCGATGGATTGAATATGCGCTGAGCGCCTCGTGGATGATCGTGCTGATCGCCATGCTCACCGGCGCCAGCGACTTCGCTGCGCTGCTCGGGCTGTTTGGGGTCAATGCCGCCATGATCCTCTTTGGGCTGATCGCCGAACGATCGGGCCAGCCCGGCGGCTCGGGCTGGCAGCTGCCCTTCTGGCTGGGCACGCTGTGCGGTGCCGTGCCGTGGATCATCATCGCCATAAATCTGTGGGCGCCGGGCCAGGATTCGTCCGCACCGACGTTCGTGTACGTCATCTTCGTCACGATCTTCGTCTTCTTCGATAGCTTCGCCGTCAACTTCTGGCTCCAGTACCGCCGGGTGGGCCGCTGGCGCAGCTACCTGTTCGGCGAGACGGCCTATGTGGTGTTGTCGCTCGTGGCCAAGTCGTTGCTGGCCTGGCAGGTGTTCGCCGGGGCGCTCGCCTCCTGATCCCGACCAACCAGGCGGTGCGCGAACGAGAACGCGTTATCGTGCTCGCACTTGCACCGTGACGGTACCTCTGGGGGGATTGATGCAGCTGGCCTACACCGACGAGCAGGAAGCGCTTCGCTCGGAGCTGCGCGACTACTACGACCGGCTCCTCACCCCCGAGGTGCGCGAGGCGCTCCACGAGGAGGAGGGCGTCGGTCGGGTCCACCGCGAGATCATCGGCCAGATGGCCCGGGACGGCTGGATGGGCATCGGTTGGCCCACCGAGTACGGCGGACAGGGTCGAAGCCAGATCGAGCAGTTCATCTTCTACGACGAGTCGATGCGCTCGGGTGCCCCCGTGCCGATGCTCACGATCAACACGGTCGGGCCGACGATCATGAAGAACGGCACCGACGAGCAGAAGCGACGCTTCCTGCCCCGCATCCTGGCGGGGGAGATCCTGTTCTGCATCGGCTACAGCGAGTCCGAGGCCGGGACCGACCTGGCATCGCTGACGACCAAGGCCACCCGTGACGGCGACGAGTACGTGATTTCCGGGCAGAAGATGTGGACGTCGCTGGCATCGGATGCCGACTACTGCTGGCTGGCGGTTCGCACCAACGCCGAGGCGGCCAAACACAAGGGCATCTCGATGGTCGTCGTGCCGATGGACGCCGACGGCATCACGATCGAGCCGTTGCACCTGCTCAGCCAGCACGACATCAACCAGGTGTATTACGACGACGTGAGGGTCCGGGCCGACAACCTGGTCGGCGGCGAGAACAACGGCTGGTCGCTGATCGTCGACCAGCTGAACCACGAGCGGGTCACGCTGTGCTCCTCCGGGCTGCTCGAGCAGGCCTACACCGAGGTGCGGGACTGGGCGCTGGCAACCCGCAACGCCGACGGGCGCCGGGTGGTCGACGACGAATGGGTGCAGATGAACCTCGCCCGGGTGCGGGCCGGCCTCGACTATCTGCGGCTGATCAACTGGAAGGTGGCCTGGACCGGCACCCAGGGCACCCTCGACGTGGCCGACGCCTCCACGATCAAGGTGTTCGGCACCGAGTGGTATCTCGAGTCGTTCCGGCTGCTGATGGAGGTGCTCGGGCCCCGCGGCTACGTCGCCCGAGGTTCGGCCGGCGACCTGTTGGCCGGACGCCTGGAGATGAACTACCGATCGTTGCTCATCCTCACGTTCGGGGGCGGCACCAACGAGATCCAACGAGACCTGATCGCCATGTTCGGCCTGGGGATGCCCCGGCCGCTGCGGGCCTAGGGAAGGGGTACCCACGTGGACTTTGCCTACGACGAATCCGAACAGGCGATCGGCGACCTGGCGCTACAGGTGCTGACCGATGGCAGTGATCCGGCCCAGCTGCGGGAGCTGGAGCGGCCAACGGACGGAACCGCGCCCGGCCCGCGCTTCGACCGGGCCCTGTGGGCCACGCTGGCCGACACCGGCATCCTGGGCGCCTGCCTGCCCGACGACCTGCCCGGCGGCGGGGGAGCGGGGCTCGGTTTGGTGGCGCTCGGCCGCATCTGTGAAGCCCAGGGTGCCACTGCGGCGGCTGTTCCGCTGTGGGAGACGATGGCGCTGGGCGCACTGCCGCTGGCCGGGCTGGCCGAGGGCGAGGCGCGCGACCGTTGGTTGGATCGCGTGGCCGCCGGCGACGCGGTGCTGACCGCCGCCTGGCACGAGGACGGCGGCGAACCCGACGCCCCGGGGTGTGCCCTCACCGGCAGGGACGAGGCGCCGCTGATCAGCGGGTCGAAAGTGGCCGTGCCCGCCGGGTGGATCGCCGATGCCGCCGTCGTGCCGGTGACCGCCGAGGACGGCGGGGTGGCGCTGGTCCTCGTCGAGCTCGACCACCCATCGGTCACCCGCACGTCGTTGCAAACGACGGCGGCCAGCCCGGACGCCAACCTGGACTTCGCAGATACCCCGGCCGAGCTGATCGCAAGCGGCGACGAAGCCCTCACCTGGGCCTGGCAGCGGGCGCTGGCAACCCAGTGCGCCCTGATCACCGGCGGGGTGGCACAGGCCATGGCAGTCACCGCGCAGTACACCAAGGATCGCAAGCAGTTCGACCAGCCGATCGCCGCCTTTCAGGCGGTGGCCCACCGGGCCGCCGACGCGTTCGTCGACACAGAGGGCATCCGCCTGACCGCCGCCCAGGCGCTGTGGCGCCTTGAAGCGGGCATGCCCGCAGCGGCCGAGGTGGCGATCGCCAAGTACTGGGCAGCCGACGCCGGCCAGCGGGTGGTGCATGCCGCCATGCACCTGCACGGGGGCATGGGCGTCGACCGCGACTATCCGGTGCACCGCTACTTCCTTCAGATGAAGGAGCACGAGCTGCAACTGGGCGGCACCAGCCGCAGCCTGGTCGCTCTGGGCAAGCTGATCGCCGCCGGGGAGGCCTGACCGGGCGCGGCGCCGCACCAGACGCCGACGCCGGTACGATGGGCCGACATGCTCTGGCTGTTCGTCGTGCTTTTCATCGTGGTGCCGTTGGCCGAGCTGTGGGCCATCATCGCCGTGTCCGACATCATCGGTGGCTGGCCGACGATCGGGCTGTTGTTGTTCGACAGCCTGCTCGGCGCCTGGTTGCTGAAGCGCCAGGGCAGGGGAGTGCTCGCCAAGGTGGACGCTCGGCTGAGGGCGAATCAGTTGCCCACCGACGAGCTGGTCGACGGCGTGCTGATCCTGTTTGCCGGTGCGCTCATGCTCACGCCCGGCTTCATCACCGACGCCGCCGGCTTCCTGCTGCTGTTGCCGTTCACCCGGGCTCCACTACGCGCCGCGCTGAAGCGCCGCTTCACCGTTCGGATGGGCCGAGGGTTTCAGTTTGTCTCCTCCTCCACAACCATGGGAGGATCCATGGGTGGCCAAGGTAAATCGTCATTCGGGTCGGGGGCGCCCGCTGGCGGGCGGGTGTGGGAGGCCGAGGTGATCGAGGACGACCAGGAACTGCCCGGTCCCGAACAGAGTTGACCCGAACGAAGTTGAATGGCGTATGTGTCGGGACCGTGTACTAGGTTGCCCCTCGTGGAATACGGCTCCTCAGCGGGGAGAGCCGCAAACTCTTGGAGGAGCACCACATGTCATTAAGTCCTGGTACGTCACGTCGGCCCAACGCAAAGCGCCTGCCGCTTCGCCGGGCGGCGCTGTTCGCTCTGGTCGCTGCACCCTTGGGGGCGGCGACGCTCTCGTGTACGGCCGCCCCGGCGGAGTACTGGTCGCCGACCGGTCCGTGCGGGACGACCGATTCCACGGTGGTGCCTGCCGGCGTGACCTCGATGACCGTCACGGTCGAGGGTGCGAAGGGTGGCAATGCTGGGGCACAGGGTGGCTCACCCGACTCCGGCCTTGGTTCCCGCGGCGGCTCCGCAACGTCGACGTTTACGGTCACGCCGGGCCAAACCATCTCGGCCACGGTGGGCTGCGAGGGCGGTAACGGCGAGAACGCTCCTGCGCCCAAGGTGGATCCCTCAGCCGGCTGGAGCAGCGGTGGTGGCGCTGGTCGTGGCCACCGGGCAACCGGTGGTGGTGCGGCCAGCGGTGGCGGCGGCGCCTCCTCGGGTGTGTGCATCGGGGATACCTGTGACTCCAGCGCTGTGGCGTCGACCCTCGTGGTTGCCGGCGGCGGCGGCGGCGGCGGCATGTCCACGTGTGCCTTCCAGAACGGCGGCATTGGCGGCGCCGGCGGCAACGCCGGCTCGACCGCTGCCGGCGGAGGTTCAGGTCCGTCCGGGGCCGACGGTGGTGTCGGATCGAAGACGGGCATTGGCCCCACCCCAGGTGGCGGTGCAGGTGGCGCCAACACCAACTCGACTCCTGGCCCGAACGGCGTGTCGAGCCCTGACACCAGCCAGAGCGGCATCGGAACGTCGAGTTCCGGCGGCGGCGGCGGCGCCGGCTACCGAGGCGGCTCGCCCGGCGGCATGTTCCAGTACGACTTCCTCACTGCCTCGGCCCTGTGTCACGCAGGCGGCGGCGGCGGTGGCGGCTCGTCGTGGATCGCCAATTCGGGGAGCACGCTCTTCGGCACGGCAGCCCAGGACGCCGGTCGGGTCCTGGTGAGCTTCGCTCAGCCGGGCAGCTAATAGCCCCTGACGACGGCTCCTCATCGAGGAGCCAGGTTCACAACCGAGAAGTGCAATCGGACATGCCCTCCAGGATCATCCTGGAGGGCATGTTCGCGTCCGCCCTGTAAGGGACGTGGGCCGATGCTCAGCGACCGGTGCCGCTGCCGGGGGAAAGCGGGCGAAGCGAGGGTGCGAAGACGCCGCCGGTGGGGAGGTGGGACAGGTCGAAACGGTCGAGCGGCTTCGGGAACAGGTTGGGGATGTCTTCTGGGTCGATGAAGTCGTAGCCGGCCTCCTCGGTCCACCCGCACAGTTCGCGATAGGCGACAACGATCACGCGCCAGCCGGCGGCCTTGGCCGGGTCGCCGGCCACCCGTGCCAGGTCCTGGTCGGCCGAGCACACGAGCAGCGTTCCCGGCCGGTTCCGCTCGGCGAGCCGCTGCCCGGCCACGGCGACGATCGCGTCGTCGATGTCGCCCTCGTCCCGGTCCCGGCAGAACACGGTGAAGCCGCTCTGCCGGGCGGCGGTCACGAACGGGGCGACCTGGGTGGAACGAGCGGACACAACCGAGAGGAACAGCAGCGCCTCGACATCGTAGGGCGAGCCGGGTTCATTTTTCGAAGGTGACGGCGGCCTCTGGTTGACCAACCAGCGACTGAACGCGTCGTATTGCGGTCGCACGATGGTGTGATGGTCGGCTCCGGTCACCGAGAACAGCGACGCGTCCATGTTGGGAGCGTCCCAGAGGCACACGGTCAACGGTCGCCGCTGGTCGTGGTGGTCGGGGACCGCCACCTGCGGCACCGGGTAGTCGCTTCCGTGAGCGACCACATCTTCGAGGTTGGGCTTACGCATAGATTCTCCAGGCAATTGCGGCGACACCGGCCGCGCCACCTGGAAGGTGCCACCTACTCGTCGTAACGGCCCAACCTACCGGTCGGTGGGTGTGAGAAGAACGACAGGGGCGATTCGGTGGTGTGGCCTCTCGGCATCCTCGCCCCGACCGCCGGAAATCCTCGTTATGTCAAGTAGTGTCGAAAGCTCAGCTTCCCACTCTTCGGCGAGCGACCGAGCGCAGCGCCTTGAGCGGCTCTCCCATCCCCGGGTAGGCGGTCGCAACGCGAGCCGGCAGTGAACGGTTTCGACGGATCCAAGAATCGAGTGCCGGCCCGGACTCGAAACTGGAGATCAACGCGTGGCGGGGTTGATCGCCCCGGTGCACCACCACGTGCCACAGCCGCTGCGTGTCCACAACGAAGCGCGATCCGCGGTGCAAGGGAATCCGGATCTCGGTGGTCGGATCGGGGTACCCGTCAGCGTCGCTGTCCATCAGCATCATGTAGCTGTCGGGATTGTCGCTGAGCTCGAGCCAGGACCGCACGATCCATCCGGCACCGTCGGGGTTGTAGCGGTTGTTCTGGTCACGGTGCAGCATGGCTTTGGCCACTCGCCTGTCCTGCGGTTCGAGGCGAATCACCCGAACACGACCGAAGTTGGCACCCACGCCTTCGACGTAGCGCTTGAGGGCCGGCGCCTTCCTCGCGTTGGCCGTCCAGAGACCGTCCTTGTCGGCTCGTCGACGGCTGGAGAAACCGACGCAGTTCATTTCGCCGTCCACCGAGGCCAGCGGGGCGAAGTGCGTGTCGCCCCCGGACTTCCAGTCGAGATAGTCCAGTGCGAGCCACTCCCCCTCTGGACAGACGTCCGGCGCGTTCCGCAGCCGGACGACACCGGTCGCAGCGAGCACCTTGAGGCGGGAGTGGGAGGTGTTCCGCTCGATGGCCCGGCTGAGCTCGACGTCGAAGGGCAACAGCGTCACGACGCCGCTCCAACCAGCTTGTGCCAGCGCTCGGCGACTTCGGCCTCAAAGGCCACGAAGCGGATTTCCCCACCCCACTCGGGGTGATCGGCCTCCCACCTGGTTGCAGCATCGGTGATGACCGCCAGCGCCTCATCGATCGGATAGCCGTAGATCCCGGCCGAGATGGCGGGCATGGCCACCGAACGGGCGTCGAGCGACACAACCGCGTCCAACGCTGCCGTGACCGTTGCGGCCAGCTTGGTCGGGTCGTCGTCGGATCCCGAGTAGATCGGCCCGGCAACATGCACGATCCAGGTGGCGACCATGTCCCCGGCGGTGGTGACCGCCGCCTGACCGTCGGCCAGCGGTCCGTGTTCGGCCACCCACGAATCAGACTCGGACTGAACGGACGGCCCGCCCGCCCGGACGAGTGCGGCTGCCACTCCCCCGCCGTGCGCCAGCTGCCGGTTGGCGGCGTTAACCACCACCTGGGTGTCCTGTCGGGTGAGGTCTCCTGCAACCACCGTGATCATGGGGATCAGTCTGCACGAATTTCACGGTTCCGTCGCCGTCAGCCGCTCATGCGCTCCTCCACCCAGTCGACCTCGAGGCGCCTGGACGCAAACCGCCACCCTTCAAGGCGGCGCACGTAGGCGTCCTGATACCGAATGAACACCACTCGATCTTCGCGTCGACCATCGGTCTCAACGAAATGATGCGCCTGGCAGTAGACCTCTCCGGTCGCTTCGTCGCCATCGAGGTCCACTCGGCGCTGGCCGAGATGGTGGAACGTGCCGGAGTAGCGACGCAGCCCCTCCAGCGCCGCTGCGATGTCGCGCCGGCCGCTGCGCAACGCCCCCGGAGGCTCCAGGGTGCCCGACTCCAAGAACAGTTCCGCCACCGCATCGAAGCGACGACGGTCCACGCCCTCGGCGTACTCAATGGCCAACGAACGGATCTGTTCGCTCTCGCTCTTCATCCTTCTGGGCCTCCTTCGTGGATCCCGCTGATGCCATCGTCATGTGCTACCAAACCTCCATGACCCAACGACCCGCCGACGTCCCACCGATCGACGAGTGGACGGCGTTGCTCCTCGGCAAGGTGGCGGTGATCACGGGTGGGGGCGACGGTATCGGAGCCGCCATCGCCACCATGTTTGCCCAGCATGGGGCCACCGTGGAGATCGCCGAGATCGATCGACCGAGGCGGCGGTTCGATCGTCAACATCCACTCGGTCGAGGGCACTCGCGGGTTTCCAGGCGAGCCGGTCTATGCCGCCATGAAGGCCGGGGCCAGCCACTTCACCCAGTCGCTTGCCGCCGGATACGGACGCAAGGGCATCCGCTGCAACGGCATCGGGTCCGACCTGATCCAGACCCCGCAGGTCGACTACCTGGCCGGACACGACGATCACGATGAGCGTTGGGAATCCTGGGCCCTGGTGGTCGCGTCGGCTGGCCCGACGACGTGGCCCGCGTCGCCCTGTTTCTCGCCAGTGACCTGTCCGCCTTCGTCACCGGCCACAACATCCCGGTCGACGGCGGCACCCTCGCCCAGTCCGGCTGGTTCTACAGCCCGCAAGCCAGGCGGTTCGTCAACCGGCCCGTCGACCTGTAGGCGACCGCAACCCGGCCTCCGGCGTTACTTCACCGCTGATTGAAACGCCGCAACCACCTCGGTCAGGCGCTCGGTGGCGGGCCCCACGCCATCGGGCACGGTGATGGGCACCTTGAAGTCGGTGATGCCGAGCTCGACCAGCGGCGGCGCCGCCGACATGGTTGGGGCCAAGTCGAGTTCGCCGTTGTCGTCTCGCACCCCCCGCAGGTAGGTGGTGACCTGAACGGTCGCCGGGTCGCGTCCGAGGTCCTCCATCGCTTGGCGCATCTCGCGGACGCCACGCGACGGGTCGGCCACGGCCGGCCCCCAGGGGATCCAGCCGGTGCCGAAGCGGGCCAAGCGTTCCATGGCTCTGGGCTGAACGGTGCCGCCCACCCACACCGGGACGCCCCCGGGTTGCACCGGCTTGGGCATCGCGTGGATGCCGTCAAAGCTCAGCTCGGGCGCGTCGTAGCCGGCCCGCTCCTCAGTCCAGAGCGTCCGGCATACCTCGAGCGTGTGGTCGAGTTGCCGGCCGCGGCTGGCGAAGTCGAGCCCGGCGGCCTCGTACTCCTCTTTCTGCCAGCCGACTCCAACGCCGAGGTCGAGTCGCCCGCCGGAGAGCACGTCGAGCGTGGCGGCGGTCTTGGCGAGTACCACGGGGCGCCGCAGCGCTGCGAGCAGGATGCTGGTGCCCAGCCGCACCCGCTCGGTTTGCCCGGCGAGGAACGCCAGAGTCGTCAACGGTTCGAGCCAGTGCCCGTCCGGCCCGGTCGGTTGACGCCCACCCTCGACCCCGCCGCTCTTCGGGTCGGCGTACGCCTCGGGTTGCTCACCGAATACCACGTGGTCGGACACGATGATGCGGTCGATGCCGGCGGCGTCGGCGGCCACCGCTGTGTCGACAAGCTGGTTCCAGCCTCCCGGATCCTCGGCCGCAAAGTTGCGGGGCTGGATCGTCAGCTGGGGGGGTCCGTCGTGCGGCTGGGGAGCGAGAGGCTGAGGCACCCGGTGACCCTACCGACCGGCCAAACCAGGCGCCGCGTCGACGTCGCTCCCCTCCCGTAACATGGCACGGTTGCCCAGCCCAGGAGGCCGCCCGTGGCCGGAGCCATCGACAGGATCTTCCACCCTGCCATCGAACGGGTGGCCCGCACCCGGTATGAGCCCGCCCGAGAGGTGGTCGCCGGGTTGCAGCTGAAATACCGGCCCGGCAACGCCGATGAGCTGATCAAGCTGATCGCGAAGCGCTATACCCGGGAGTTGGCTGCGGTGTCCGCCCTCGCCGGCGGCGCTGCGGCCATTCCGGGTGCCGGTACGGGCACGGTGCTGGCGTCGAGCACGGTCGACCTTGCCTACTCGATCACCAAGATGGGGGAGATGATACTGGCGATCGGCATCGCCGCCGGCCACGACGCCGAGTCGCTCGAGCAACGGCGCAGCTGGGTGGTCAGCGTCCTGACGATGGCCAACGGCGCCGCGGCCGGACTTGAGGGCGTGGCCGGGCGCATCGGCTCCGCTGGCGGGGCCAGCCTGGTCGGCCGAATCCCCGACGAGAACCTGTCGTCGATCAACGCCAAGCTGAGCGCCCAGGTGCTGACCAAGTTCGGTATCGAGCAAGGAGCGCTTCGCCTCGGCCGCCTGGTGCCTTTCGGGATCGGCGCAGGCATCGGCGCCGGCGGGTCGGCGTTGATTACCCGATCGACCGCCAAGGCGGCACGCAAGTTCTTTGAACATGAGCCGGCCGGCGGTCGCATCGACGATCGATGCGTGACCGATCTTGACGTGGCAGGTCGATCGATCGAGGGGTCGATCCAGGCTCGCGCGATGGCGTCGCCCACGGAGGCGTGACCCGTGCTGTTCCTCGCGGGACACAAGCCAAAGCCTGCACCTCCCCTGCGCATCGGGTCGTCGACGCCGGCGCAGGACCACGCACGGGCGTTGGCTGAGGGACTCGAAGGGGCCGCCTGTGAGCTGAGCGCCATCTGACCTCCCAAGGCTTGACCGCAGCTGCTGGGGAGCTCCGCAGTGGCGGTCACGAAGTCGTAGCAACGCCCTCGACCGCGGAATAGTCGCAACGGTCCCACCGCAAGCGTCAATCGTGCCGGGTCAGCGTTCGGGAATTGTCGCCCAGAGGTGCCCAGATGTCGTCGGGGTTGCTTGGGGTGCCCCTGTGGCGTCCCTTTCGCGCGGTTGGCCACCAGACCCGCAGCTCTGTCTGCGCGTCTCCCGTGTTGCGCCAGAGGAACTTCTAGAAAAATTTCGCCGTTCCGACGCCATCGTCGGCTTGGTTGTCACAGGTGTTGATCAGACTGGTCCCATGGCTTCGATCACAGGTTTCGAGCCGGCCGGGACCGGTCCGGGCGATGGGGGTGGAGCGTTGGCGGCCCTGCGCCGGCGGTTGCGAAGCGATGAGTTGGCGGCCTGCTCGGCGGCCGGTTTGGGGGTGGCCGATCGGGCGGCTGCTGAGGCGTTGGCTGATGCTGGGTTGGCGATCGACGAGTTGTTTGTGGCTGGGGTGGACCCGGTTGATTCTCGTGATGCGGTCGTGTGGATCGAAGAGTTGGAGCGTCTGGGGCGTCGGGTGGATGCGGCCCGGTCGGTGTTGGTGGAACGGATCGGGTCGAAGGTGTTGCACACCGCTGATGGGCATGGGTCGGCGAAGATCATGGTCCGCCATGTTGCTCGTTTGACCGAGGCGGAGGCGTTGGCCCGGGCGAAGACCGCCAGGCTTGGCCGTCATCTGTCGAAGGTGACCGCCGCGTGGAAGGCCGGTGAGGTGTCGACGTGTGCGGTCCGTGCCCTGGGGCGGGTCGATGCGAACCCTCGGGTGATCGCGGCGATGTGTCAACGCGAGGACGAGTTCCTCGTCGACGCCAAGACGATGAGCGCCAAGAGCTTTGCGCACAGGGTGCACCGTTGGGCACGGCTGATCGACGAGGACGGCCCGACCCCGCCGAACGAACGCAACCATGCGAAGCGTGATGCCCGTTTGGTGCAGAACCCGTGGGATCTGTCGTGGGACCTGACCGGGTTCTTCGGCGCTGGGCAGGGTGCTGAGCTGCGGGAGATCCTCGACCGGTATGTCGATGCCGAGTTCAAGGCCGATTGGGAGGCCGCCGTTGCCCGTTTGGGTGAGGAGGTGCTGGCCCGCGGTGGGATCTCCAAGGAGGACCTGGACCGCACCGATGCCCAACGCCGCGCCGACGCCCTCGTGAAAATCTTCCGCGACGCCGCTGCTGGCGGCTCCGCGGTGCCCGTCGGCTGGGTGCATAACATCCACTGGTCAGCCGCCGCGTACGAGGAAATGCTCGCAGCGATGGACCACGATCGTGCCCCACGGTTCGATCCGGACACGTTCATGTGTCGCACCGAGGACGGCCACGACATCGACCCGACCGAAGCCGCCGCCAACAGCCTGCTCCACAAAGTCCGACGGGTGATCGTCAACGCGGCCGGTGTGGTGATCGATTTGGGCCGGGCGCGACGGTTCACCGGATCGGCAAGAACCGCCGCCACCGCCACATATACGCACTGCATCTGGCCGGGCTGTCACGCACCGGCCAGTCGCTGTGAGATCGACCACCTCCACGAACACGGCAAAGGCGGAACAACACAACCGGCCAACGCAGCCCCGCTGTGCGGCAAACACAACCGCTGGAAACAGAAGGGCTTCCGGATCCAGCGGGACCCGACCGGCAAATGGCACACCACCCGCCCCGACGGATCCCAGCTGGAATGACCCAACGGGCGCTGAACGGCAACGGCCAATCCGCGCTCGCGCTCGACCGGCGGAGGCGGTTCCGGCCAGGCACGGGCCGGTACCCTGCGATCATGGGAAACGAGCTGCCCCAGATGGGCGAGGTGGCACCGGCTCGCCGAAACGGCTGGCTGGCGGTAGCAGCCGTCATGATGGTCATCGGCGCGCTCGGAGTTTTCAATGCGCTGTGGATGTGGCTGGTCGAGCACCGCATGGTCTTCCTACTGGCGCTTCCGGTGAACCTTTTGATGGGGTATTGGCTGGTGATGGGGGCATGGCGGCGGGCCAACCCGACGTCGGCGGACCAGGCCGTCGCGGATGGCAGATATCGCTAGTACCGGTGCCGCAAGGTCGGTACGGTGGCTTGATGGAACTCAATGCCGCACTGGCCTGGGCGGCCGGTCGCAAGGTCGGCGCGCTGATCACCCTGCGGGCGGATGGCCGCCCCCAGTCCTCCGATGTCGTCTACGCCCTCGGCGGCACCACCTTTCAGATCTCGGTGACCGACGATCGGGCCAAGACGGCCAACATGCGTCGCGACCCTCGGGTCGTGCTGCACGTCAGCGACCCGGACAGCTGGTCCTACGTCTCCTTCGATGGCACGGTCGAGCTGAGTGCGCCGACGACCAGCCCCGGTGACGCCACCAGCGACCGGATGGTTGCTTACTACGAGGCAGTGTCGGGCGGGCCCCACCCCGACTGGGCGGAGTACCGTCAGGCGATGGTCGACGAGCGGCGTCTGCTGGTGACGTTCACCCCGACGTCGGCGGTCGGCCAGGTCCACTGAACCAGCGTGGCTGGTCTGCTGGTTGGCAGGGTTCAGCCTCTGGCGGCACCGATTCCTGGTGCCGTTTTCGGCGCCCGGGTCCCGGGTATACCGGACGTGAGCGGCGTGGTCGCACACCGGTCACCGGGCCGCTTACCCATCTGAGGAGGCACTCATGACCAAGGTCGAAACCACGCCAGCGATCATCGACGGCGAAACCGTGATCACCGACGAGATCATCGAGGTCCGGGCCCCCTTCGACGGAAACCTGGTGGGCTCGGTGCCCCGCTGCGGGAAGGAACACCTCGATCGGGCGGTAAAGGCGGCGCATCGTGAGCTGAAGGCCAACGCCCTCGCCCCGTGGGAGCGGGCCGCCATCCTCGATCGGGTGGCCGAACTGCTGGTCGAGCGCCGCGATGCGTTCGCCCACCTGATCGCCTCCGAGGCGGGCAAGCCGATCACGGTGGCCGAAGGGGAGGCGGGTCGGGCGGTCAACACGCTGACCTACGCCGCCATCGCCGCACGCACCCTCACCGGTGAGACCGTGCCGATGGCGGGCACCGAGAAGGGCGATGGCACGATCGCCTGGACCGAACGGGTACCGATCGGCGTCATCGGAGCGATCTCGCCGTTCAACTTCCCGCTCAACCTGGTCTGCCACAAGGTGGCCCCGGCGATCGCCGCTGGTTGTCCGGTGGTGCTCAAGCCGGCCTCGGCCACGCCTCTGACCGCCCTGATGCTGGCGGAGGTCTTTGCCGAGGCGGGCCTTCCCGCCGGTTGGCTCAACGTCGTGACCGCTCCGGGCAGCGAGTCGAGCGCGCTGGTCGAGCATGAGGACGTTGCCATGATCACGTTCACCGGCTCGCCCGATGTCGGCTGGGGCATAAAGGAGTCGGCGCCCCGCAAAAAGGTGACGCTGGAGCTGGGCAACAACGCTCCGGTCATCGTCGAGCCCGACGCCGACCTGGATGTAGTCGTGCCGAAGCTACGCACCGGTGGGTTTCTGTACTCCGGACAGACCTGCATCGCCATCCAACGCATCTACGCCCACAGCGACATCCACGACGAGCTGCTGGAGCGGTTGAAGGCAGAGGTCGAGCAGATCATCACCGGGGATCCGCTCGATCACGACACCGAGGTTTCAGCCCTGATCGAGTCGGGAGAGACCGATCGGGTGGAGGGGTGGATCGAGGATGCGGTGAGGGCAGGTGCCACCCGGGTGACCGGCGGAGGCCGCAACCACGACGGCGCCGTGCTGATGCCAACCGTGCTCGCCGGCGTCACGCCTGACATGGAGGTGTCCAAAACCGAGCTCTTCGGCCCGGCGGTGGGCGTTGCGTCCTACGACACCTTCGACGAGGCGGTCGGAATGGCCAACAACAGCCGCTACGGGCTGCAGGCGTCGGTGTTCACCTCCAGCCTGCAGCGGGCGATGGAGGCGGCCAAGCGCATCGACTTTGGGTCGGTGCTCATCAACGAGCAGCCCAACTGGAGGACCGATCAGATGCCCTACGGTGGCGTTCGTGACTCGGGCAACACCAAGGAGGGGCCGCCCTATGCGGTCGAAGAGATGACACGCGAGCGGTTGATCATCATCCGGACCTGACCGGGGGACGTTGAACTTCCGTCACTGCATCGCTCAAGCGGTCGATCCAAAACCCATGCGTACGGGCAGCGAAGTTTCGGTGAACGACTGTTTACCGGTATAGTACTGGTCGACTCCGAAAGAGGCATCGAATGGAACGTCAGACGATCAGCGTCCACGGCCATCAGATCTCGTACCGTACCGGCGGGTCCGGCCCGGTCGTGCTGCTCATCCACGGCATGGCCGGAAGCTCCGCTGCGTGGAAGCCGATCCTCGAGGATCTCGGCCAGCACGCCACCTACGTGGCGCCCGACCTCCCCGGTCACGGCTACTCCGACAAGCCGCGCGCCGACTACTCGCTTGGCGCCCAGGCGAGCTTTCTGCGCGACCTGCTGGCCGCCCTGGGCCATGGCAGCGCCACGGTGGTTGGCACCTCGTTGGGCGGTGGCATCGCCATGCAGTTCTCCTATCAGCACCCCGAGCGGTGCGAACGCCTCGTGTTGGTTGGCGCCGGTGGCCTGGGCGAGGAGGTCTCGCCGCTGCTCCGTCTACTGGCGGTGCCCGGCCTGGACCTGGTGATGCCGGTGGCCTTCCTGCCGTTCATCCGAACCGGGGTGGAGGCGATGACCAGTTGGTTCGGCAAGTTCGGTCTCGCCCCAAAGCCAAAAACCAACGAGATGTGGCGGGCCTACACCTCGTTGATGGAGCCGGAGACCCGCAAGGCGTTCAACCAGACCCTGCGGTCGGTGATCGATCTCAAGGGGCAGCGCGTGTCGGCGATGGACAAGCTGTACCTGGCCGCCGACATTCCGACGCTGATTATCTGGGGCGACGAGGATCCGATCATCCCCATCTCCCATGCCCACGATGCGCACGAGATGATCGACGGCAGTCGGCTTGAGGTCATGGAGGGGTGCGGCCACTTCCCCTACGCCGAGCATCCTCGCCAATTCACCAAGCTGGTGGTGGACTTCATGAACTCCACCACCGCCGCTTCGATTCACAGTGCCGACCTCAACCGGATTCTCAGCGAGCAGGCCGAGGAGAACGCCTCACTGCAAGCACCCGCTCAGGGTTCCTGAGACCGCTCAGTTCAGGTCGGCTTGCACCGGCGCGTGGGCAAAGCGCGCCGTGCGCCCGCCCTGACGCTTGAGCACCCGTTGCCACAGCGTGTCGGGATCACGGTCGAGCGGATCGTCGGGGTGGACGTCGCAGATGAACCACGAGTCGATGATCAGCTCACCATCGAGCTGGCCTGGACCCCATCCCGCATAGCCGGCGAAAAGACGGAGTTGGTCGACCGCGGCGTCGGGACCTTCGAGGTGATCCTCCAGGTCGAGGCGCCCCAGGGTGCCTGAAATGTGGTGGAAGCCACTGGGTTGCTCGCCCGGACGCGCGCGGGCGAGGCAGATGATGCCCTGCTTGCTGACCGGGCCGCCGACGAACATCACCTGGGGTGCCGCCGAGCGCTGGGCGAGGGCGGGCAACACCTCGTCCACGTCGGTTCCCGCCGGGCGGTTGAGCACCACCCCAATGGCACCGCCCTCGTCGTGGTCGATGACGTAGATCACCGAGCGTTCGAAGTTCGGGTCGGACAGATCGGGGGAGGCGACCAAGAGCTTTCCGGCGGTCGACCCATCGTCCATGCCCTCATCATGTCACCGTTGGCGCAGCCGCGTGCCGCAAATTCTGTAAAACCGCTCGGCACGTCGAACCTGGCTCGTCGGACGGTTGCGGCGTTCAAACGAGGCTGCTCCGCCCGTCGTTTTCCCAACCCGATGCGGTCAGCTGCCAGCCGGGCAGGGCGCTCAGCGGGGTGACGTGTTCGAACGTGCGGCGGTATCCGGTACGGGAGATACGCCACCGGTCGTCGGGGTCCAGCCGGTACTCGTCGTGATAGAAGCAGGCGCCCTGGAGCAGGAACTCCCACTTGCGGTCGACCAGGTGGTCGGTCAACGCCCAGATGCCCGTGGCGGTGCTGTCGCTGGTTCGGTGCAGTTCGGGCTGAGTCGCCCGGTGGGCCGAGAGGAACGTTTCGCGCCCCATGGCGTCGGTGAAGAACGCCATCACGGCAGCGCGCCCTTCGAAGTGGAGCGCTCCCCCGCTCCACTCCCCCACGACGTCCTCACACAACGTGTCGGCCACCAGGTCCCAGTCCTTGGTATCGATGCCCCGGATGTAGCGGTACTTCAGCTGCTCCAGCTCGCGTCTGGTTACTTCGTCGAGCGTCGGTTGGTCCATGTCGGTCTCCCCTCGTGTACAGGCCATACCGTAGGCAGCGTGACCAACAGCCATGCAGCCAGCGCACATGACCGAGCCGCCATGTCGACGGCACCAGGCCACACCGCGGTGCTGACCATGGAGCTTCAACGCGGGGTCGTGGGCGACCTCTCGACCCTTGCGGAGTTGCGTGACGCCGTGGCCGACGCAGACCTGCTGGCGTCGGTGCGACGGCTGCTTTCCGCAGCACGGGCAGTGTCGATCCCGGTGGTCCATGCCACCGTCGGCTGGCGCAGCGACCGGCTGGGCACCCCGTTGGTCACCCCGATCGCCCGCCATCTGGCTGGGAACCCTGCTCAGATGTTGGAGGGCACGCCGGCGGTCGAGCTCGACCCGGCGATTGGCCCCGACCTCGACGTCGACCTGATCTCCCACCGCCATCACGGAATGGCCCCGTTTACCGGCACGTCGTTGGATGCACTGCTGCGGTCGATGGCGGTCACCCGTCTGGTCATCTGCGGGGTGTCGCTCAACGTCGGTGTGCTCGGCGCAGTGATCGAGGCTGTCGGCTTGGGGTACGAGGTGAGCGTTCCCACCGACGCCGTGGCCGGGGTCCCCGCCGACTACGGGGCAGCGGTGCTGCGCCATTCGTTGACGCCGCTGGCGTTGCTCGCGACAGTCGACGAACTCAGCGGTCTTTGGCGGGGCGCATTGTAAAATCGGTCACTAAAAGTGAGACCGCCCACAAGTTCTGCGTGACAACGCTCCGGCGGTTGGCTAACCTCAGCCACATCACATCGGAGTTGAGGAATCTCATTCCTCCTTTGATGAGCTGGGTGACTGTGTGAGCTTTCGGGGGGTTGCTCACACAGTCCCCGGCTGCTCCGAAGCCGGTCTGGTGCCGCAATCACCACGATCTGGGCTCGTCTGGCAAACTCGGCGACGTGGATTACGTCTCGGTACCCGATAGCGGCGGCTTCGTGCTCGTCGACCTGCCCAACGCCCCCGACGCCACCGGCATCGTTCGGTGGGCGCGCAAGATCCTCAAGGACGGGGCTACCAACCTGGCCCGGTCGGTGACCTACAGCTACGGGATCCTCGGCATGAAGGTGTCCGGGGCATCGGCCGGCATCAGCGCTGACCCCAAGGTGCGCAACGACTCGGTTGCCGCGTTCGTCGCCAACTTGTCCGAGGCGTTAGGCGATCGCCGGGTTTTCCTCGATGCCGCCAAAGGTGTGTCCGCCGACGACCTGGCTCCGCTGCGCGACGCCGATACGCGCAGCGCCATGTGTTTTGATGCCTCGGTCGTTGGCTCCTTGGCCGACGAGGGCGTGCTCGCCGCTGCGGCCTGGGCCCACGGACCACTCGACGGTGCCCGGGTGAGCATCGACGGCTCCAGCCCTGACGAGATCCGCCTGGCCCGCGCCGCGGTCGCCACCGGCGCCACCGTCGTGGCCATCGGGTCCCGCCAACGCACCGAAGGCTTCGACTCCGACGCGCTCGACACGCTGGCCGCCTCGGTCGGGAACACCGACATCGACCCGCCGGGCGATCCGGTGGACGACGGCCTGCACACCCATGCCGACCTGGCGCTGGTCGGCGCCAAGACCAACTCGGTCGACCATCATCGGATGGCCCAGATCGCCGCCCCTATCGTGGTCCCGTACGCCAGGTTGGCGGTCACCACCCGGGCGTTGGCCGTGGCCCAGCGGGCCGATCGCCGTGTGCTGCCCGACTTCGTGACGGTGGCCGGGCCGCTGCTGGCGCAGTGGCCCGACGACGGGGCCGACCTCGAGTCGCTGCGCGCCGAGGCCCGCAACCGCATTACCGAGGCGCTCGCCTCCCTCCCCGGCGGGGACGACGGCCTGGTGCTCGAGGCATGCTACGCCGCCGAGGCGTTTCTCAGCACTTGGCAGGACGAGCTGCCGTTTGGTCGCCCGATCTAACGCTCCGACGAGCAAAGATGGAGGAACTTCCACGATGAACGCACCTGGAGACTGGCCTCAATACGAGCTCGTACCCTTGCCGGCGCAACCCCATGGGGTGCCCTGGCCGACCGAGCAGTGGCCGACCGGCGAGTTGGTCGCCCACGATCAGGGCGCGGTGGAGGCGTTGGTGGCCCAGGCGTTCGCCGACCAGCCACACGACGACCTGGCGCTCACCCTGGCGGTCGTCGTCATCCAGGGTGGACGGTTGGTGTTGGAGCGCTACGGCCCCGACACCGATGCCGACACGCCTCTCGTGTCGTGGTCGATGGCCAAGAGTATCACCCAGGCGGCGCTGGGCGCCTTGGTGCTCGACGGAGCGATCGACCCGCACGAACGGGCGCCGGTGCCCGAGTGGGCCGAGCCCACCGACCCCCGCTCGTCGATCGGAACCGCCGACCTGCTGGCGATGCGAAGCGGGCTGCACTGGGTGGAGGACTACGTCGATCCCGACGCCTCCACCTGTCTGCGCATGCTCTTCGGTGACGAGCGGGCCGACATGGCCCACTACGCGGCCTCGTTGCCCCTCGAATCTCCGGTGGGTTCCGAGTTTGTCTATTCGTCGGGCGCGACCAACATCCTGTCCCGCCTCTGCGGCGATGCCCTCGGGGGCGGCGAGGCCGCAATGGCGCGGCACCTGGCCGAGCGCATCTTCGGTCCGCTGGGGATGACCTCGGCCGATCCGCGCTTCGACGACGCCGGCACGTTTGTCGGCTCGTCGTACGTGTGGGCGACCGCCCGGGATTTTGCGCGGTTTGGCCTGTGGTATCTGCGTGACGGGATGTGGGACGGGCGCCGGCTGCTGCCGGAGGGCTGGGCCGATCGGGCGCGCCGCCTCCTGTCCTTCGACGACGAGGGCACCGGCTACGGCGAGCAGTGGTGGGTGAAGGCGGACTCCGAGCTGGGAGTGTTTTGGGCCAACGGCTACGAGGGCCAGTCGATCACGGTGGTCCCTGGCGCCGACACGGTGATCGTGCGCCTCGGCAAGACTCCCGCCGAGTGCGCACCGGCGCTGCAACAGTGGCGCTGGGACCTGCTCGAGGCCCTGACCGGCACGGGCTGAGCGCCACGGCGTGACCCGTGTTGGTCGAACTCTGTCGCTATCGCGCGGTCTACGACGTTGAAGCGGCAGAGTTCGTCCGCTGCACCCGATTCGGGTGGGGGGCGGCCGCGGCTACGCTGGGACGAAACTGAAGCCGACCATCTCGGACGGAAGAGCGTCGGGGGCTCACGCCGCCCGGCCGCCGGAGGAGCAACCACCCCGGAATCTCTCAGGCACCGGTACCGCCCGGGTCAGGCACACGCTGGAAAGCAGGGCAACCGCCCTCGCCGAAGGGGAAAACCGGGCACCGACCCGGTGAAGCTCTCAGGCACCATGGACAGCGGGGGGCTCGATCCCTCAAACGCGCCTGGAGTCACCGGTGTCCACTTCCCCAGTTCAGTCCCATGAGTCCGCCCCGGTCGGGAGCTTCGCCTCTCGCCACCTGGGCTCCGACGCACACGAGACCGTCGCCATGCTCGCCGCTCTGGGCTTCGAGACGATGGACCAGCTGATCGACGCCACCGTGCCCACGTCGGTGCGCGACAACGAGCCGCTTCGGCTGACCGATCTGCCCGGGCCGATGGCCGAGCACGAGCTGCTCGATCACCTGCGTGAGCTGGCGGGTCGCAACCGCGTGGTCACGTCGATGATCGGGCAGGGCTACTACGGCACCCACACCCCGGCCGTGATCCAGCGCAACGTGCTGGAGAACCCCGCCTGGTACACCGCCTACACCCCGTACCAGCCCGAGATCTCCCAGGGCCGCCTGGAGACGCTGCTCAACTTCCAGACCGTGGTGCAGGACCTGACCGGCCTGGACCTCGCCGGTGCGTCGTTGCTCGACGAGGCCACCGCGGCCGCCGAGGCGCTCACCCTGTGCCGTCGCCAGTCGAAGAGCAAGGCCACCAAGTTTCTCGTCGACGTTCGCTGCCACCCGCAGGTGATCGCCGTGGTCGCCACGAGGGCGGCGCCCCTGGGCATCGAGCTGGACCTGGTCGATCCTCGCAGCGGTGGCGTCGAAGCCGCCGACTACTTCGGAGCGCTGCTCGCCTACCCGGCCACCGACGGCACGATCAGCGACTTCAGCCCGCTGACCGCTGCCCTGCACGAGGCGGGGGCCCTGGTGGCGGTCACCACCGACCTGCTGGCGTGCACCCTGTTGACCCCACCCGGCGAGTGGGGCGCCGACATCGCGGTCGGATCCGCCCAGCGCTTCGGTGTGCCGATGGGCGCCGGCGGCCCGCACGCCGGGTTCATGGCGGTGACGGACAAGCTGCGCCGCTCGCTGCCCGGGCGCCTGGTGGGCGTCTCGGTCGACGCCGCCGGCCGTCCGGCGATGCGCCTCGCCCTCCAGACCCGCGAGCAGCACATCCGGCGCGAGAAGGCCACGTCCAACATCTGCACGGCGCAGGTGCTGTTGGCGGTGATGGCCGCCAGCTACGCCACCTATCACGGGCCCGAGGGACTGCTCGACATTGCCGAGCGCATCGCGTCGTTCACCGAGGAGGCCGCAGAGATACTGGGC
Source organism: Candidatus Microthrix subdominans (assembly GCA_016719385.1). Classification (NCBI taxonomy): domain Bacteria; kingdom Bacillati; phylum Actinomycetota; class Acidimicrobiia; order Acidimicrobiales; family Microthrixaceae; genus Candidatus Neomicrothrix; species Candidatus Neomicrothrix subdominans. The sequence goes on from JADJZA010000008.1 coordinate 375,305, forward strand.
AGCAACGGTGTCGAGGTGGTGACCGGGGCAGCGTTCGACACCCTGTGGGTGTCGGTGCCCGGCCGGGCCGACGCGGTGCTGGCCGCCGCGCTCGAGTGCGAGATCAACCTGCGCCGGGTGGACGGCGACACCGTCGGCCTGTCGGTCGACGAGACCACCACCCCCGCCGCCCTCGCCGACGCCTTGGTGGCAATCGCCGGAGGGGACGTCGCCATGGACCGCCAGGGGGTGGCCGACGCGCTGAGCGCCGCCGTCGCCAACCCCGACGCAAACACCACTGGGCTGATCCCGGCCAACCTCGTTCGCACCACCCCGTTCCTCACGCACCCGACCTTCCACAGCCACCGCACGGAGACCGAGATGCTGCGCTACCTGCGGCGCCTGTCCGATGCCGACCTGGCGCTCGACCGCTCGATGATCCCGCTGGGCAGCTGCACGATGAAGCTGAACGCCACCACCGAGATGCTGCCGGTCACCTGGCCGGAGTTCTCGGACCTGCATCCCTTCGCACCCGCCGATCAGCTGGCCGGCATCACCGAGCTGGCCCGCCGCCTCGAGCGCTGGCTGGTCGACATCTGCGGCTACGACGCCGCCTCGATCCAGCCCAACGCCGGCAGCCAGGGCGAGCTGGCCGGGCTGCTCGCTATCAGGGCCTATCACCAGAGCCGGGGCGAGACGCAGCGCCAGGTCTGTTTGATCCCATCATCGGCGCACGGCACCAACGCCGCCTCGGCGGTGATGGCCGGTATGAACGTCGTCGTCGTCGCCTGTGACGACGAGGGCAACGTCGACACGGTCGACCTGCAGGCCAAGATCGACGAGCACGCCGCCGAGCTGGCTGCCCTCATGGTCACCTACCCCTCGACCCACGGCGTGTTCGAGGAGGCGATCAGCGAGATCTGCGCTGCTGTGCACGACGCGGGCGGTCAGGTGTACCTCGACGGCGCCAACCTCAATGCCCTCGTCGGCCTGGCCCGGCCCGGCAAGTTTGGCGCCGATGTCAGCCACCTCAACCTGCACAAGACCTTCTGCATCCCCCACGGCGGTGGCGGACCGGGCGTCGGCCCGGTCGTGATGCGTGAGCACCTGGCGCCGTTCATTCCGGCCACCGATCAGGGAAGCTTCTCCCCCGGCGATGTCCAGCGGACCGACCGGGTTGGTGCTGTCTCGGCCGCCCCCCTGGGCTCGGCCTCGATCCTGCCGATCAGCTACGCCTACATCGCCATGATGGGTGCCGACGGTCTGACCGCCGCGTCGTCCGGGGCCATCCTCACCGCCAACTACGTGGCCGAGCGTCTCGATGCCCACTACCCGGTGCTCTACACGGGGGCTCGCGGCCGGGTGGGTCACGAGTGCATCCTCGACCTGCGACCGCTCACCAAGGAGAGCGGCATCACCGACGAGGACGTGGCCAAGCGGCTGATCGACTATGGCTTCCACGCCCCGACGATGAGCTTCCCGGTGACGGGCACGCTGATGGTCGAACCGACCGAGTCGGAGTCCAAGGCCGAGCTCGACCGTTTCTGCGACGCCATGATCGCCATCCGCTCGGAGATCGACCGGGTGGTGGACGGCACCTGGCCGGCGGACGACAACCCGTTGGTCAACGCCCCGCACCCGTCCGAGGACCTGCTCGTCGACGAGTGGACCCACCCGTACAGCCGCGAGCTGGCCGCCTACCCGCTGCCCGAGCTGCGTCGAAACAAGTACTGGGTGCCGGTGTCGCGCATCGACGGCGGCTACGGCGACCGCAACCTGGTGTGCTCGTGTCCGCCGATCGAAGTGCTGGCCGAGGCCTAACGGAACCTCCGGTGGCGATCGTGGCGGTGTGGGCCAAGCCCGGGTCGAGAAGGCCCGGGGTCGGCGGGCGTCACGGCGATGCCCTGGTCGTCGCCGTCGCAGCGCGGGCGGTTGACGGCCGGGCCAACGTCGCCGTCGTGGCAGCGCTGGCCGAGGCCCTCGAGGTACCCAAGCGGGACGTGCGCATCGTCGGTGGCCACACCGGTCGGGCTAAACGCGTCGAGGTGCCCGACCGGGTCGCTGGGCGGGCGGCGCAACTGCTGGGTTCGGCGTGAGCGCTCGGGTCGGTGCGACCCCGGCGCGTTCCGAGGTGGCCGTCGTGGCGTTCTTGGCCTTCGTCAGCGTGCTGATGGCATTCGGCATCGACGCCGCGCTGCCCGCCTTCGACGAGCTGAGCCGCGATTTCGGCCTGGATGCTCGTGGGCTCAGCCCGGCGATCACCGGCACCCCCTACTTCGTCGGCATGGCGATTGGGCAACTGATCTTCGGCGTGCTCGCCGACCGCTTCGGCCGCCGTCCGATCATGATGGTCGGCCTCAGCGTCTATGCGCTGGGCGCGTTGGGGGCGGCGACGGCCAACGGCCTGGGAATGCTGCTCGTCGGGCGTTTCATCTGGGGACTTGGCGCCGCTGCGCCGGCGGTGCTGCGGATGGCGATCGCCCGCGACCTGTACGCCGGCGAGCGCATGGCCCGGGTGGTGTCGCTGGTGACCGCCGTCTTCCTGATCGGTCCGATCGTCGTGCCGTTCATCGGCGAGTGGATCCTGCTCACCGGCTCGTGGCGGGCGGTGTTCGCCGTGGCGATCGCCTTGGCGGCCGTGGCGTTGGCCTGGGCGTTCGCCTTCGGCGAGACGCTGGCGCCCGAACATCGCCAGCCGCTGCGGGTCGCGCCGATCAGGCGGGCCTTCGCAGCGGTGGTGACCACCCGGGTGACGCTGTGGGCCATCATCGCCCAGGCGTTCTTCGGAGCCGCCTTCTTCATCTGGCTCGGCAGCGCCCAGCCGGTGATCGATCGCATCTACGGGCGCAGCTCGCAGTTCACGCTGCTGTTCGGGCTCTCCGGCGTCGGCATGGCGGCGGCGCTGCTGGTGAACAACCGTCTGATCTCACGCTTTGGGGTGCGCCCGATGGCCGTCCGGGCCGCCTGGGTGTTCGTCCTGGCGGGGCTGGCCGGCCTGACGGTGGCGATCGCCTGGGGTGGTGTGCCGCCGTTGTGGGCCTGGTTCGCCTGGGCGCTCGTCGCCAACGCCATGTCGATGATCATGACCCCGATGTGCGCAGCGATTGCGCTGGGACCGATGGCCGACCAGGCGGGCATGGCCAGCGCTGTGCTGGGGTTGGGCCAACTCGGGGTTGGGGCGCTGCTCGCAGCGGTGGTCGACGCCAGGATCGGCGCCACGGTGACCCCGATGCTCGTCGGGGCCACCGCCTTCGGCGCCGCTGGGCTGGGCGCGCTGCTGTGGAGCGGCCGGGGTTCCTGAGGCCAAACCTGTCACGCTGTGCGCATGCACGTATCGATGACGGTGCCCACCGACGACCTCACCGAGGCGCCGACGATCTATGCGGAGCTCGAGGCGTTGGGTTACGACCGGGCCTTCTCGTTCGAGGCCAAGCACAACCCGTTTCTGCCGCTCGCCGTCGCCGCCCAGCACACCGAGCGCATCCAGCTGGGCACGGCGATCGCCATCGCGTTCGCCCGCACGCCGATGACCCTGGCCAACGCCGGTTGGGACCTGCAGACGATCACCGGCGGCCGTTTTGCGCTGGGGTTGGGCTCTCAGGTCCGGCCCCACATCGTCGAGCGCTACGGCATGGAGTGGTCGCGCCCGGCGGCGCGCATGCGCGAGATGGTGCTGGCCATCCGGACGATCTGGGAGGCGTGGGAGACCGGCGACCCACTGGACTTTCGAGGCGAGTTCTACCGCCACACTCGAATGGTGCCCGCCTTCGATCCCGGCCCGAACCCGTTCGGTCCACCGCCCATCCTCACCGCCGGTGTCGGACCGCTGATGACCGAGGTTGCTGGCGAGGTGGCCGACGGGTTCCTGGTGCACCCTTTGAACACCCGTCGCTCGCTGCAGGAACTGACCGTGCCGGCGATCGCCCGGGGCGCTGCTCGAGCCGGGCGCTCCCCCGCCGACGTCGAACTCACCTGCGTCACCATCGTGGTGACCGGCCGGGATGAGGCCGAACTGGAGCGGTCACGGGAGGCGGTCAGGGCCCAGCTGGCGTTCTATGGCACCACGCCCGCCTACCGGCCGGTGCTCGACCTGCACGGGCGCGGCCATCTTCACGGCCAGCTGAAGACCCGGGCCAGACGCGGCGAGTGGGGTGAAATGGCCGAGCTGATCGACGACGAGTTCCTTGAGGAGGTGGCCGTCGTCGGCGAGCCGGACGCCATTGCACCGGCGTTACGGCGCCGACTGGGAGGCATCTCGGATCACGTGAGCCTGGTCAACAACCGGGCGCCCGACCCCCGTCACTTCGTCGAGGTGGTCACCGCCCTGAATCCTCGCCTGCGGCGGGATCCAGGGTGAGCGACGCCGAGTTCATGCAGTAGCGCTCGCCGGTGGGCTTGGGCCCATCGGGGAACACGTGGCCCAGGTGGGCATCGCAGTTGGCGCAGCGGGCCTCGATGCGGGTCATGCCCAGGGTGCGGTCCTCGATGCGCTTCACCTTGTCGTCGCCGATCGCGGTGAAGAACGACGGCCAGCCGGTGCCGGAATCGAACTTGGTGTCGCTGTCGAACAGGGCCTCGTCGCAGACGACGCAGCGGTACACGCCGGCGTCCTTGGTGTCCCAGTAGGCACCGGTGAAGGCGCGCTCGGTGCCGCCGTTCTGGGTTACCTCGTACTGCTCGGGCGTCAGGCGCTCTCGCAGGTCTCCCTGGTTCTGGTCGGTGTTCACAGTTGATTCCTCGCTTGTCGTCATCGGTTGGCTGTGGGGTGGAAACTCAGGCGTAGGCAACCTGGCAGAAGCCGTGGTTGCAGTACCCGCCCGGGTTCTTGGCCAGGTACTGCTGGTGGTAGTCCTCGGCGTAATAGAACGGCCCCACCGGGGCGATCTCGGTGGTGATTTGACCGAAGCCCCCCTCGCTCAGCTTGCTCTGGTAGGCGTCGCGGCTGGCGTCGGCCGCCGCGGCCTGCTCGGGTGAGTTGGTGTAGATCGCCGAGCGGTACTGGCTGCCGATGTCGTTGCCCTGGCCCATGTACTGGGTGGGGTCGTGGTTCTCCCAGAACACCTTGAACAGCTCGTCGAGGGCGACGATCGCCGGGTCGAACACGACGAGGACCGCCTCGGTGTGGCCGGTCCGGGCCGTGCAGGTCTCCTCGTAGGTCGGGTTGGGCGTGGTGCCCCCTGCGTAGCCGGCAGCGGTGCTGTACACGCCAGGCAGCTGCCAGAAGAGGCGCTCGGCGCCCCAGAAACAGCCCATGGCGACGACGAGGGTGTCGAGGCCCTCCGGCCACGGGCCCTGCAGAGGATGGCCGTTGACGGCGTGGGCCTCGGGCACCGGCATCTGCTGATCCCGACCCGGCAGGCAATCCTCGGGAGCCGGGGGCGGTGCGGGGAGCTTGCGACCAAACATGTGTCTCCGTTCTGGGGGCGTAGTGACCACAACCGGTGTGACGGCGTGACGATTCCCGACGTCTCAGGTCGGTTTTATTCAGTCTCTCCCTCTACCCGGCCCAGATGAGGTCGGGCGGCCCAGCATCGCCGGGTCAGGCCAGGAACGGTGGCTTGACGACGGTGGCGGGCACGTCGGTGCCCCGCTGGTCGATGACGACCTGGTCACCGGGTTGGATGTCGGTGTCGAGGAAGGCCAAGGCGATGCCCACCCCGAGCTCGGGTGAGAAGTTGCCCGAACTCACCGTGCCGACCACCTTGGAACCGGATCCGTCCTCGATCGAGCGGACCTCTTGCCCGGACCGCGGCGGGCGGCGGGTCTCGGTGCGCAACCCCCAGAGCAGCGGAGACGCGCCGGCGGCCCGCTGGGTTTCCAGCGCCTGCCGTCCGGGGAAACCGGCCTGCTTGTTCCATGCCACCACCCAGCCCAATCGGGCGTTCAGCGGGGTGATACCCGGACCCAGCTCGGATCCGTGCAGTGGCAGCCCGGCCTCCAGGCGCAGGGTGTCGCGGGCGGCCAGACCGGCCGGGGCGACGCCGTCGGCGATCAGGCGGTCCCACAGCACCCCTGCGTGGTCGATGGGCAGGGCTATCTCGACGCCGTCCTCGCCGGTGTAGCCGGTGCCGGCCACCACCAACTCGACCGGCCGGTAACCGAGTGCATCGGTCGTCACGGTCGTCACCCGAAACCTGCCGACGTCGGCGGCCTCGGGGACCACAGCTTCCAGGTGCCGTCGGGCCGCCGGCCCCTGCACAGCGAGTACGGCCCGGGTCGAGGTCACATCGTCGATCGAGTCCTCCCCGGCGTCGCCGGAGCCGAGCGCAGCCAACAGGTCGGAGGTGTTGGAGGCGTTCGGCATGACGTCGAAGCGCTGGTCATCCACCCACCACACGATGATGTCGTCGAGAACCGAGCCGTCCTCGGAGAGCAGGTGGGTGTACTGGGCCCGGCCCGGTGACACCTTGGTCAGGTCGTTGGTGAACGCCGCCTGAAGCCGGTCGAAGGCGCCGGGGCCCTCGACGCGGACCGTGCCCAGATGGGAGACGTCGAAGACGGTGGCCGCCGAGCGGGTGGCGCGATGCTCGGCCAGCGTGCCCTCCGGGTACGACAGCGGCATGTTCCAGCCGCCGAACGGTGCCAGCTTGGCGCCGAGCGCCTCGTGGCGATCGTTGAGGGGCGAGGTCTTGAGCTGCTGATCGTTCACTGGGCGAGCGCTGCGGGGTCGGCGTTCGTCCCGCCGTCGAGCGATGCCGGTGCCGAGTCGGGGTGCAGGCTGTGGATTGCTGCGTCCAGGTCGGCCTGGACCGTGCCCAGCGGCAGCACGTTGAGGACGCCCTGGCCGTGGCGAAGCACGTCGATCAGTTCCTCGCCGTCGTCGACCAGCACCGACGTGCGGCCCTGGATCACCAGGTTGGCGGTGGTGACGTCTTCCCCCAGGCGCTCCTTGACGTAGTGAAACACGTTGCGCACCTGTTCGAGCTTGATGCCGGCGTCGAGCAGGCTCTTGATCACCTTCAACTCGAGCAGGTCCCGGTAGCTGTAGCGCCGGCGTGAGCCCGAACCGCTCGCATCGCTCATCGACGGGCGCAGCAGGTCGGTGCGAGCCCAGTAGTCGAGCTGGCGGTAGGAGATGCCGACGATCTCAGCGGTGCGCTTGCCGCTGTAGCCGGCGTCGATCACGGGGTTGGGTTGGCTGATGGCCACAAGCTGCTCCTGAACCTCGGTGCGCGGCCGGTGCCGACGCAGTGTGCCCGGTTGACTGTCCCGTCGACACGGCTACTCGACGTGTCCGGTGATCGCCCCGGTCGCTCTCGTCGCCGACGGACCGAGGAATCACAACGTTGAAACTCACCCTAGCGAGTGAGCCACCCCCCGACAACGATGCCCGCGCCGGCGGCCGGCCGGGTCAGGATTCTTCGAAGTCGTCGGGGGTGACCGTATCGATGAACTCCCGGAACTCGGCGATGACCGACTCGGGTTGTTCGTCGTCGTTATCCCGGTAGCCGGCGGCTTCGAGGACCGACGTGGCCACCATCACGTCGGCGTCCACCCGGGCAGCCATGGCAAGTGCATCGGAGGTACGGGACTCGACGGTGATCGTCGAGTCGTCGGACGACAGCCGAAGCTCGGCGTAGTACACCTCGTCGCGCAGGTCGGTGATGACGACGGTGTCGAGGGTCGCTCCCAGCGACTCGATCACCGACTGCATCAGGTCGTGGGTGAGCGGCCGAGGTGTGGCCCGCCCCTCGAGGGCAAAGCGGATTGCCTGCCACTCCCCCACCCCGATGAAGATCGTCAGCATGCGACGGGGGGAGTCGGTCTCGCGTAGGTCGACAACGAACGCATCGCCCGGGTTCTCCCGCCGGACACCGACAAGTTCCATCTGCACCGTGGACTCAGACACTGCGACCCAGTGTAGCCGTGTCCTGGGGCCGGACCGAGGCGTACGAGGCGATGCTCACCGGCCGTTCGTCGGCCCGGCGGCGTCGGCACCGGAGTGGTCGATCAGCTCGGCGACGCCCTCGGCGACGAGTGCGGAGTTGAGCCGGGCACCGAGGTCGGCGGTCTTCTGGAGGCGCTCGCGCGCCTGTTCGCGCCCGACCGGATTTCGTTGCATCAGCAAGGGCAGCGCCATCTGGCGCAACAGGTCCACCTCGCGCTCGGCGGCCATGCGGAACATGCGGAGGTGTCGGGCCTCGTAGCCGAGCTCGAGCAGTTCAGCGACGATGTTGCCGATCAGCACGGCGGACTGATCGTAGGAGGACGTGCCGCCGATGGTGACCGGGCTGATCACCGCGAAACGTTCCATGTCGCCCAGCGTCTCCTCGTCGAGGCCGACCTCGGCGAGGAAGTCCGGCCGGGCGAGCAGTTCGGTCGCCTCGGTCGCGCTCGGCAGGTCCCGCGTGCGCGACGGGCGGGGACGCGGAACCGGTTCGGTCGGTGGCGGCTCCTGAAGGGCCGAAACGGCCTCGATGCGCGCCCGGCGTTCCCGGTGCTCGGCACGGGTCGGGGGGGCCGGCGGCTCGACGGGCTTGGCCGACTCTGGCTCTGGCTCTGGTGCTACAGCGGCTTTGGTCTTGGTCTTTGGCTTGGGTGCAGGCTTGGGCTGCGGCGGTGGCTCGGGCTGCCGCCGGGGTGAGGCGGCCGGGGGCTTGGCCGGCGCCTGCACCACGCTGTGGGCTGCGGTGTCCTCGCTGACCGGGGTCGGTGACTTCCGTGCCGCCTTCTTGGAGGCGAGCTTGGGAAGGGGTTGAACCCGGGTTTGATCGGCCTCGAAAAGGGTGGGCTCCGCCGGCGGTTCCCCGCCGGACTTCTTGCGCACGACGGCCGCCGATCCGCTCGGCCGGGGATCGCTCTCCGGTTGAGGCGTCGTCGGTTGCCCAGACTCGTCGACCAGGTCGGCCGGGTCGAACCCGTCGCGCATCTTGTCGAGGACCCAACGCAGCCGATCCAGGGTTGCCGCGGGGTAACGCCGATGACCGCTGGTGCCCAGCTCGGGGGTGATCAGCGACAGGTCCTCAAACTCCCGCAGCCGACCGAGCGTCGCTTCGGGATAGTCCTCCTGAAGCAACGACAACACTTCACCGACGGTCAGATCATCTGATGGGTTCACGTGTCAGGCCACCTCGAGTACGAAGAGCAGTTTGTACTTACCGACCTGGAGGCGATCGCCTTCGCTGAGCGGTGCCCGTTCGATGCGTCGGTCGTTGAGGTAGGTGCCGTTCAGCGAACCCGAGTCCTGAACCTCGATGCCGTCCGGCGAACGAAGGAGCTGGGCGTGTTGCCTCGACACCGTGACGTCATCGAGAAAGATGTCGCTGTCCTCGTGACGGCCGATCATCGTCGTGCCCTCACCGATGGCGAAACGGCTGCCGGCGTTGGCGCCGCGGGTGACGATCAGGATGGGTGTGCCGACCGCCGGTTCGGCCCCAACCGCTGCGAGCACACCGGTGGGCTGTTGCTCCACCTCGGGCAGGGGCGATCCGCAGGCCGGGCAGAAGCGCGCTTCAGCGGGCGCCGTCGAGGAGCACACAGCGCAGATCAGCGCCCCGGCCATCAGCCCTCCGTCAGCTCTCGATAGGCGGTTGCGTCCATCAGCTGCTCCGAGCCATCGGCGGTCTCGATCACCATGAACCAGCCGTCGCCGTACGGGTCGGAGTTCACCAGTTCGGGGTTGGCGTCCAGGTCGTCGTTCACCGCAACCACCGTGCCGCTCACCGGCGCGTAGATGTCGGAAACCGATTTGGTCGACTCGACCTCGCTCACCTTGTCGCCGGCGGTCACCGTCGTGCCCACGTCGGGCAACTCGACGAACACGACGTCGCCGAGCGCGTCCTGTGCATAGTCGGTGATGCCGATCCGACGGCCGGTATCGTCGGCGCGGATCCACTCGTGGTCCTTGGAATATGAGAGGTCGTCAGGCACGTCCATGAAGGCGGAGGTTACCCGACCGGACCACCCGCCGCGGGCACCCCTAGGCGGTCTCGGCCCGGGCCGCCCTACCCTCCCTGAGGGCGGTCAGGCCCCGAGGGATGTACTGGCCCACCGCAACGAAGCTGAAGATCAGTCCCGGGATCAGGGCCAGCCACGCCTGCCACTCGAAGTAGGTGGTGACGCCGCTGGCCCATTCGGTGTCGGTCGAGGCGAGAAAGGATGGGAACGAGATCATCAGCGCCATCGTGCCCGCCTTGCCGTACCAGGTGACGTCCATCCGTTTGGCCCCGGCGGCGAGCAGGCCGAGCACCCAGGCGGACATCAGCACCTCGCGGGCGAGCACGATGATCCCCGCCCAGGTCGGCACCGCACCCGCCACCAAAATGCCGCCGAAGCCGAAGATGATCAGGGCACGGTCGGCGGCGGGGTCGATCGCCTTGCCCAGGTTGGACACCTGGTTGAAGTGGCGGGCGACGTAGCCGTCCACCCAATCGGTGGCCGAGATGAACCCGAGCAGCACGGCGGCGGGCCCGGGCCGGTCCAGCCCGAAGAGCACCCAGAGGAACACCGGGATGAGGGCCAGCCGAACCAGGGTGACCAGGTTGGGGACGGTGACGATGCGACCGAGTTCGGCCTCGGTCGGCCCGGTGATGATCGGGACGGCGGGCTGGTCGGCGTCGGCACCTGGCGAGCGCTGGGTCACGCACCCATCGTAGCGGTGGCCGGCAAAGGAACGACGCGTGGCCGGGCGGGGTCCTACGATCGGTCCTCATGAGCGAACGAGGCCCGGACGACACCGCGGAAATGCCCCAGCCGACCATCTTCTCCCGCATCATCGAGGGTGAGCTGCCCGGCCGCTTCGTGTGGCGCGACGCCGACAAGGTGGCATTCCTGACGATCGCCCCGCTGCGCCCGGGCCACGTTCTGGTCGTGCCGGTCGAACCGATCGATCACTGGTTGGACGTGCCCGCCCCGTTGTGGGCAGAGATGAACGATCTGGCCCGACGGATCGGGGACGCGCAGATGGCGGCCTTCTCCCCCACCCGCATCGGCCTGATCGTCGCCGGCCTGGAGGTGCCGCACTGCCACCTGCATGTGCTGCCGATCGAGTCCGAGTCCGACCTCGACTTTGCCCGAGCCGATGGCAGTGCCTCAGCCGAGTCCCTCGATGCCGCCGCCCAGGCCATCCGCGAGCACCTCGACGGCGCCGCCCCGGCCTAACCCCACCACCACGTGAAGTCGGGAGTGCAAACGACCTCCTGACGGTCGTCCGGGCTCCCGAGTTGGCGGGTTAGACCAGACCGAGCTGTTCGTTGACCGGGGGCGGGTCGACCGGGTCGATCAGCTGTGGGCCCTGGTTGCGGGCGTTGTTCACCTCGGTGCTCACCGGATGGTGGGTGATCAGCCGTGGCGGTGCGGGCACCAGGAGCTGACCCAATGCGTCGACGTCGGCGTTGGTCGGGTCGAGCCAGGCCTCCCAGTCGCCGGGCGCCAGCATCACCGGCATGCGGTCGTGCAGCTCCGCCATCGGCTCGTTGGCGGTTGTCGTGATGATCGTGGTCGAGCGCACCTCGGTCTCGGTGCCGTCACCGTTGAGGTCGCCCCGCCACCGCTCCCACAGGCCGGCGAATGCGTAGGGCTCCCCGTCGGGGCGGGAGATGAAGTGGGGCTGCTTGCGCTGCTTCCCCGGCTTGGTCGGGTCTGGCTCCTGGGTCCACTCGTAGAAGCCGTCGGCGGGCACGATGCAGCGCCGCTTGGCGAACGCCCGGCGAAACGCCGGTTTCTCCGCGATGGTCTCGGCACGGGCGTTGATCATGCGGTTGCCGATCTTGAGATCCTTCGCCCAGCTGGGAACCAGTCCCCAATGGAAGCCGTCGAGGCGTCGCAGGTCGCCGTCTTCGTAGACGACGAACACTTCGGCGGTCGGCGCCACGTTGTAACGACCGGGCGGTCGATCGTCGCCGTCGGTCCCGGGGGTCTCGACGCCGTTGGCGTCGACCTGAAAGTACGAGGCCAGCTCGTCGGGTGGGGTGGTGGAGACAAAGCGACCGCACACGCCTGGCAGGCTACCGTTCCAGCGTCCGGTCCCCCGCCGCGATCCATCCCCTCATGACTCCTCCCCCCGCCTCCTCCGCAGCTCAGCCCCGGCCTCAGGCGGCCCCGCTGTTGTCGGTGATCACCCCCACCTACAACGAGGCCGAGAACATCGTCGGCCTGCTCGAACGGGTGGAGTCGGCCCTCGCCGGGATCACCTACGAGATCATCGTCGTCGACGACGACAGCCCCGACGAGACCTGGCAGCTGGCCGAGGCCTACGCCGAGGATCACCAGCGGGTGCGGGTGCTGCGCCGCTTCCACGACAAGGGGTTGTCGCCGGCCGTCCTCGCCGGCATGGAGCTGGCCGAGGGGCGGACCCTGGGCGTGATCGATGCCGACGGGCAGCACGACGAGGCGATCCTGGCCGCGATGGCCCAGCGGGTGGCCAGCGGGGACGCCGACATCTGCGTCGGCTCGCGGGCGAGCGACGGCGGCAGCTACGGCGACTGGTCGCGCTCGCGCCGCCTCGTGTCGTGGGTGGCCACGCTGATCGCCCGGCTGTTCCTCCGGGTGCCGCTCTCCGACCCCATGTCGGGCTACTTCGTCATCAGCCGGGAGGCCTTCGAGGACGCGGCCCCCGACGTCAACCCCCAGGGGTTCAAGATCCTGTTGGAGTTCCTCGGCCGCCGCCCCCACCTGAGGGTGGCCGAGATGGGCTACACGTTCCGCAGCCGAACCGCCGGCGAGACCAAGCTGAACTCGTCGGTGATCCGGTCCTACCTGCTGGCGGTGTTCGACCTGCGTTTCGGCCACATCGTCAAGCCTCAGCTGCTGTTGTACACGCTGGTCGGCCTGTTCGGCGTCGGCGTCAACTTCGCAGTGATCGTGGTCGGCGAGGCGGTTGGCCTCGGCTCGATCTCGACCGGATCCGAGGCGATCGACCCGCTCCCGGTTCCCGTGCTCGTCGGGCTAATCGCCCAGCTGCTGGTGACCTTCGCCGCCAACAACTGGTTCACGTTTTGGGAGAACCGCTACCAGGGCTCACGCCTGGCGGTGGGCTTTGGGCTGTTCTTCATCATCTCGGCGTACGGCCTGATGATCCAGTTTGCGATCGCCAAGTGGCTCGACATCATCAACCTGGTCGAGGGGCCGCTGTCCCAGGGCGTCGCCGCCGCCCTCCAGCAGCTGATCGCCATCCTGGTCGCCTTCCAGGCCAGTTACTTCCTCAACGTCAACCTCACCTGGCGTCGTCGGGAACGCGACGAGGAGCAACGGGTGGCGGGTTAGAGGTCGGCGACGTGGGTGGGCGGCCGCCGGTGCTGCCAGCCAAGCCGCTCCTCGAGCTGCGCGCCCAGGGCGAGCAGCTGATCATCGCGACCCCAGCGGCCCACCAGCTGGGCCCCGATCGGCAGACCGTCGGTCACCGCAACGGGCAGTGAGATGGCGGGCTGGCCGGAGATGTTGAACGGCGAGGCGTAGGTAACCAGCGCGGCGGAGCGCATGACCGCGGCCATCGGGTTGTCCGCCTCGGGGCCGAACCCGCCCAGCGGCCAGGGCACCTCGGGACACACCGGCGTCAACAGCACGTCGTAGGGCTGCTTCTCGAGGAACGCCCGCACCTCCCGGCCGACACGCATCAGGCCGTCGACGGCTTCAGCGAAGCGGTGGGCGGGCACATCGCCGCCGGCGGCGCGCAGCGCCCAGGTGTGTGCCTCGACGTCGCCCTCCCCGACCGGCTCCCCACCCAGCGCCTCAAGCTCGTCGACGCTGCGGCGCACCCACACCGAGAACGCGTCGAGAAACCAGCCGATCACCTGGCCGTAGTAGGCCTCGTCGGTGAGGATCGAAGGGGTGGCCTCCACAACGTCGTGGCCGGCGTCGGAAAGTAGCTCAGCGGTGGTGGCGACCGTCTGTGCAACCGCCGGGTCGATGGTGCCTCCACCTGGCACAGCGGTGGTCCAGGCGATGCGCATCGGACCGACCGGCCCGTCGAGCGAGGCCAGGTAGCTGACCGCCCGGTCGGTCCGCACCTGGGGTGATGCCAGGTTGTCCGGCCCGGCGAGCACGTCGAGCAGCAGGGCCGTGTCGGCCACGGTGCGGGTGACGCCCAGCCGGGCGACCAGGCCGCCCCAGGGGTCGATGTCGGGGTAGGTCGGCACCAGGTCCCTCGATGGCTTCAGCCCCACCAGGCCGCAGTTGGACGCCGGGATGCGGATCGACCCGCCACCGTCGCCGGCGTGGCCGAGCGCCACCACCCCGGCGGACACCGCAGCCGCCGAGCCGCCGGACGAGCCGCCGGGCGAGCGGTCCAGGTCCCACGGGTTGTGGCACGGTCCCACCGAGGTCGGCTCGGTCGACGGCACCAGCCCCAGCTCGGGCGTGTTGGTCTTGGCGATGATGATGGCGCCGGCGTCGATGAGGCGCTGGAACAGGATCGAGGTCTCGGTGGCGACGTATCCCAGCCGCTTCAGGTAGTTGCTCCCCGCCCAGTAGGGCTCGCCGGCCAGCGTGCCGTCGAGGTCCTTGACCACGACGGGCAAACCGTGCAGCGGGCCCCGTTCGGCGGCCGGTGCCTCATCGGCCGCCGCCGCCTCGGCGCGGGCGCGGTCGTAGCGCTCGTGAACGATGCAGTTGAGTGCCGGGTCAACCGCCTGGGCGCCGGCGATCGCCGCCTCGACCGCCTCGACGCTGCTGAGCGATCCGTCTCGAATCGCCGCCACCTGGCTGAGGGCGTCCATCTCGGAGAGTTCGGCTGAAGTCATGGGCCGATGGTACGCCCCGCTCGCCTGAGTCTGACCCGAAAAGGCCACCGGGTCCCCTGCGATCGCAGGGGACCCGGTGGTCGTGTTGGAGTCGGGCTGGGGAGATTCGAACTCCCGACCTCTTGACCCCCAGTCAAGCGCGCTAACCAAACTGCGCCACAGCCCGAGTGAGCGGGTGAGTGTATCGGCCGAACGCCGTGGTCACGAACCGAGCCGGCGACGCCGGCCCCGTCGGGTGGACGGTAGCGTCGTCGCGATGAGCGATCACGTCGGCGACACCAGCGATGAGGGCCGGGAAACGACCCCGGAAGGCACCGAGGAGCCCGATGGCGGGGTCCCGCCGGAGGGGGAACCGACGAGCGTGTATGGCACGGCGGGCGCAACGGACCCAGGCTCGGACGGTCCCGCAACGGCGGTCTACGGCACGGCGCGCGCAGCGGTCCCAGGCTCGGGTTCAGACGCCGACGGTCCGGCGACGTCGGTGTACGGCACTGCGGTACCGCAGTGGTCGACCCCCGGCGAGCCCTCGCCCCAACCGACGGCGGTTCAGCCCCTTCCCGGTGCGCCCGCCCCGGCTCAGCCCGCCGTTGTCCAGCCCGGCGCAGGCCAGTGGTCGCCGAGCGGTCCGGCCCCAGGGTCGCCCCCCACACAGGCCTACCCGCAGATGCAGCCCGCCACCACCGCCTACGGCGTCCCTCAGCCGGCGCCGACCGCACAGGCGCAGCAGGTTCCGACCAGCCACGCACCAGCGGGCTACGCCTCGACAGGGCCGGCTCCAACCGGCGGCCGGCACTGGAACCTGTGGGCCGGCATTCCCGCCGCCGCAGCGGTGTATGCGCTCGGCGGCCTGTGGCGTCTGATCAGGATCGGCACGACGGTGGTCGACTTCCCGCTGCGCGAGCAGGTCGCCATCGGCGTGATGGCGGCGGGCATCGTGGCCGGCGTGCTCACGCTGGTGGCACTGGCGAGCAGGAGGCGGGCCTTGGCGGCGCCGGTGGCCTTCGTGCTCGGCGGCGTGCTGCTCATCGACGTCGTCTACGGGTGGTACCTGCAGATGGACCGCACGTTCTCAGGCTTCGACGCCAACTTCCTGGTCGACACGCTGATCCCCCTCACCTTGCCGCCTCTGCTCCTGGCGGTGGCGACGATGGCGGGGGCGCTGGCGATGCGGGTCGACCCCCGGCGCCGCTGACCGGCCTCGTCGAGCGGGCTGTCGGCTTGGCTACAGCTTGCCGATCGCCCACATGATGCCCTGCACCAGGCGCCATCCCAGGTAGATCGTCAGTGCGGCCACCATCAGCCAGAAGTGCCAGGGCGCCGTCCTGCCGTCGTCCTCGACCGGAGCCTGATTGGTATCGACGGCCGCCGCCGTGTTGGGTGGCGGGATCGGCTCGGCCTGGTGACCCTCCGGGCAGGTTCCATCGCTGTTCAACGTGGACTGGGTGTAAAAGCGGTCGCAGTCCGAGCACCACGGCATGGCAAAACCTCCGGGTCTCTGGTTTACACCGGTGGGACGCCGTGGCGCCTGTCGGAGAAGTGTCGGACCCGGCCCTCGGCCCGGCTGAGCCGCAGGTGGATCTCCCGCCGCAGCTCGCCCCAGTCGATCACCGCGTCCACCACCAGCTCGGAGGCCAGGCGCAACAGGTCGACGTCGGCCTCGTACTCGGCTCGACGCTCGGCGATGAAGGCCTCCTGCTCGGCCGGATCGGTGATCTCGGCGATCTTGTTGGCGAACACCGCGTTGACCGCCGCCTCGGGCCCCATGACCGCGATCTTGGCGGTGGGCAGAGCCAGCGTGGCGACCGGGTCGAACGCCGGGCCCGCCATGGCGTACAGACCGGCCCCGTAGGCCTTGCGGAGGATGATCGAGATCTTGGCGACGGTCGCTTCGGACACGGCCGTGATCATCTTGGCGCCGTGGCGGATGATGCCCTGGCGCTCCACCTCGGTGCCGATCATGAACCCGGGTACGTCGGCCAGGAACACCAGTGGGATGCTGAACGCATCGCACAGCCAGATGAACCGCGCCGCCTTGTCGGCGGAGTCGACGAACAGGACGCCGCCAACGATGGCGGGGTTGTTGGCGACGATGCCCACCGGCCGCCCCTCGATCAGCCCGAAGCCGGTGACGAGCTCCGGGGCGAAGAGCGGCTTGATCTCGAAGAACGACTCGGCGTCGATCAGCCCGTCGATCACCTCGTGCACGTCGTAGCCGGCGGTGTCCTCGGCGGGGACGATCGTGTCGTCGAGCCGGCGCACCGGTGGCACCGGCTCGTACACCGGCGGTGGCAGCTTCCAGTTACCCGGCAGGTAGGTGAGATAGGCCCGAACGGCGGCGATCGCCTCCTCGTCGTCGGCGGCCAGGTTGTCGCCGGAGCCGGACACGGTGGCGTGCATGCGGGCCCCGCCGGTCTCCTCCAGCGTCGCCTCCTCGCCGATCACCATCTGAGCCATGCGGGGAGAGCCCAAGTACATCGAGGCATTGCCCTCGACCATGATCACCAGGTCGCAGAAGGCGGGGATGTAGGCGCCGCCGGCGGCCGACGGGCCGAACAGGGCACATACCTGGGGCACCCGTCCAGACAGCTTGACCTGGTTGTGGAAGATGCGCCCGGCGCCGCGCCGCCCGGGGAACAGCTGCACCTGATCGGTGATGCGCGCGCCGGCGGAGTCGACCAGCCAGACGATCGGCAGCTCCTGGCTGAGTGCGGCCTCGGTGGCCCGGACGATCTTTTCGACCGTGCGGGCGCCCCACGAGCCTGCCTTGACCGTCGGGTCGTTGGCGACGACGACCACCGGGCGACCGTCGACGTCGCCGATGCCGGTGACCACGCCGTCGGCGGGTAGGTCGGTGGCCGAGGCGTTGGCGAGCAGCGCGTCCTCGACGAAGGTGCCCGGATCGCACAGCAGGTCGATGCGGTCGCGAACGAAGAGCTTGCCTTGGGCATCCAGCTTGGCCCGGCCCCGCTCGAGGTTGCCCGCCCGGGCGCGAGCGCCGGCCGCCGCCAGCCGTTCGGCGTCGGTTGTGGATTCGGCGTCAGCGCTCACTTGCGACGAACCGCCAGCACGGTGAGATCGTCGTTGAGCTGGCCGGAGGCGTGGTCGACGGCGGAATCGAGCAGGCTCTTGGCCAACACTTCGGCGGCGCTGGTGGCCTCCCGACGCAGGTGTTGGCCGATGCGCTCGGTGCCGAATTGGGCGTTGGACGAGTTGCGGGCCTCGACGAGCCCATCGGTGTACAACAACAAGAGATCCTCGGTTCCAAACGCCACCTCGCGGCTGGCGTAGTGGGCGTTGCGGTCCAACATCAACAGCGGTCCGGTCGAGCGCAGAATGACCAGTTCACGTTCGACGAGGGCCAGGTTGGTGCAGTGGCCCGCCGACGCATAGCGCAGCGTGCCCTGTTCGGTATCGACGATCGCCACCAACACCGATAACAGGTCCTCGGGACCGGAGCTGGCCCCCAGGTGCTCGTTGAGTTCGTCGAGCACCTGCGCCGGGTCGCGGAACCGTCGGAGGTAGGACCGCAACACGTACTTGGACTGGAAGGCCGAGATCGACGCATCCACCCCGTGGCCGGTGGCGTCGCCGATGACCAGCGCACAGCGCCCGTGACCGAGCGGAACGACGTCGAGAAAGTCACCGGTCACCAGCCCGGCGCCGGCGTGGGAGGCACGACCGAACTCGAGGTCGTCCACCTCCTCCATAAAGGCCGGCACCAGCCTGTCGGTCCACTTGGCGGTCACCTCGGACTCCTGGGCGATGACTTCCTGGGCCCGCTGGTCGAGACGCAGCCGGGTGAGAAACAGGCGGCCGTCCTCGGAGCCCCGACGTGCCTGAATCACCGTGATCCAGGCGGGCGGTATCAGCGCAACCATGGCCACCCAGGTCCCGGTCATGTCCGTTGCCGAGGCGGTCAACCCACGGACGACGGCGACGACGAACACGACCAGCCACAACAGAACGGCATGCAGGTGCTGGCGGATCGACGCTCGCGCCATGGCGGCGGCATCGCTGCTGGGCTCGTCGGCCAGGATCCGCTGGCTACCCCGCCAGCGGGCCCACGTTGCGCTGGCCCACACCCCCGTTCCGAGAGCGGCCACGATTGCCCCGATCAGTTGCAGTACGTGCACGCTCACGACGGATCACACTACCTGCCGGGGGTCCCGGCGAGGTGCCCTGATCAATCGCGGCGCTTCACGCGCAGCTTGATCGGCGAGGCCTCCAGGCCGAAGCGTTCCCGCAGGCTGCGTTCCAGGTAGCGGACGTAGCTGGTGGGCAGGTCCCGGTTGGCGAACAGCGTGAAGGTGGGCGGCTGGGTGGCGCCCTGGGTGGCGTAGAGCACCCGGGCCCCGTGCGGGGCGGGCTGGGCCTGCTGGGCGGCGCGGATCGCCTCGTTGACCAGCCGGGTGGGGATGCGGGTCTGGTAGGCGTCGATCGCCGATTCGAGCGCGGGCAGGATGCGCTGGACGCCCTTGCCGGTGAGCGCCGAGATGCGCAGCACGGGCGATTCGCCGATGAAGTGAAGCTTCTGGCCGACCTGCCAGGTGACGTCGTGGCGGGCCTCGGTGCTGAGCAGCTCCCACTTGTTGAGGATCACCGCGATCGGACAGCCGGCTGCGTCGATGCGCTCGGCCAGCCGCTGGTCCTGGTGGGTGACGCCCTCGGTTGCGTCGATGACCAGCAGCGCGATGTTGGCGGTGTCGACCGAGCGGAGGGCACGCACCATCGAGAAGTATTCCGTGCCGGTATCCACCCGGGCCCGCCGCCGCATCCCGGCGGTGTCGATGAAGCGCAGGGCACCCAGATCGGTGTCGACGACGGTGTCGACCGAGTCCCTGGTCGTGCCGGGCATATCGTGCACCACCGCGCGCTCCGAGCCGATCAGCCGGTTGAACAGGGTGGACTTGCCGACGTTGGGGCGACCGACCAGCGCGACGGACACCTCTTTTCCGGTCGTGTGGTCGAGAAGTGGTTCGTCGGGGTCGTCCTCGGGGATGGCCTGGGAGTCGACGAAGGGTTCCCACGGTGCGCGTTCCTCGACCGGTCCCGGCTCGATACCGACGCCCTCGGGGAGCAGGTCGACGATTGCGTCCAGCAGGTCGCCGGTGCCGCGACCGTGGAGAGCGGAGATGGGGAAGGGATCGCCCAGCCCGAGCCCGAGGAAGTCCCAGATCAGCGGCTCGCGGCCGGTGTCGTCGACCTTGTTGGCCACGACGAGCACCGGGGTGGACCGCCGACGGATCAGCCCGGCCACCTGGTCGTCGTCGTCGGTGGAGCCCACGGTGGCGTCGACGATCAACAGGATCACGTCGGCCTCGTCGAGCGCCGCCTCGCTCTGGGCCGACACCTTGGCATCGAGGTCGTCGCCGCGCTGGGACCACCCGCCGGTGTCGATCAGCACGAAGCGCCGTCCGGCCCAGGAGGCCTCGGTCTCGTGACGGTCGCGGGTGACGCCGGGGCGCTCCTCGACGATCGCCTCGCGTCGGCCGATGATGCGGTTGAGCAGCGTCGACTTGCCCACGTTGGGACGGCCGACGATCGCCACACGAGCGAGCGAGGCGTCTGGCGGTGCCCCGTCCCCTGCGGTGGTGTTGGGGGTTGCAGATGTGCTCACTTGCGGCTTCCGATCAGTTCACGTTCGTTCATGCTGCGATTGTCTGTGCTGGCTCGATCGTCCAGGCCCAGCGCCTGGCGCAGCGCCACCCCGTCGGTGGCCACCACCTCGACCCGCCTGGGCAGGTCGTCCGGGGTCAACCCGTCGAGAAACCGACCCTGGGACAAACAGACGTCGGGCAGCAGGTAGCGATCGCCCTCCGGCTCGGCCTCGAGCGTGCGGATGAGGTCCTCCCCCACCATCAGCCCGGTCACCCCGACGTTCCCGCCGAAGAAGCGGTTTTCGACGACGAGGAGGCGGACGTCGTCGAGGGCCAGCGGCCCGAGGAGCGGCTCGAGCACCTGGGCGCCCAGCGCTCCGGTCAGCACGCCGATCGGGCGGGGCCCGGTTGGCGGGGTCGACCGGGTGGCCCCCAACGTCACCGGGGTTCCCGCGCTCGGAAGCGTCGCCGGTGCCGGCTCGGTGGTGGACTTCGACGAGTCCTGATCAGGGGCGGCTGCGCCAAACGAGGCCGACCCGCAGCCGAGGCCGCCGTCGGCGGCACCTGCGGCGGCTCCGCCCTCCCAGCGGGGGGCCCGGTAGCCGGTCGCCGGAGCACCGTCGACCCATGAGAAGAAGCCTGGCTGCACACCGATCGCCTCGTCGCTGCTGCCGAACAGCTCGGCCTCGAAGGCCCGGGCCATGCCGATGCCGTCCTCGTGCATGCCGAAGCCCTCGTAGGCCTCTGGGTCCGGAAATGGCAGCTCGGCGAGCAGGTAGTACTCGTCGGCCACATGGATCATGCGCCGTCCAAGGACCTCGACGGCCAGCTCGGCCCAGCGCTCGGCGGTCGACACGACGGCGCGGGCCTCGGCGGTTGTGTGGGGCCGCATGCGGGGCTCCTTGTTGTATCGGGAGACGCCCAGCGGCACGAGCGCCACATCGGCCAGCTGGGGGTACTCCTCGAGCACGCCGGCGAGGGTGTCCTCCAGGACATCGCCGTCGTTCACCCCCGGGCACACCACGATCTGGCCGTGCACCTCCACCCCGGCGTCGAGCAGGGCCCGCAGCCACCTCAGGCTGGTGGCACCGCGCGGGTTGCGCAGCATCTCGGTGCGGGCGTGGGGATCTGTGGCGTGGATCGAGACGTAGAGCGGGCTGAGCCCCTCGGTGATCACCCGTTCCAGGTCGGCCTCGGTGAAGCGGGTGAGCGTGGTGAAGTTGCCGTACAGAAACGACAGGCGGTAGTCGTCGTCGCGCAGCGACAGGCTGCGGCGCATACCCGGCGGCAGCTGGTGGATGAAACAAAATTCGCAGTGGTTGTCGCAGGTGCGCACCCGGTCGAACACGGCGGCGTCGACCTCGATGCCCAGCGGTGCTCCCGCCTCCTTGTGCAGCTCCACCTCGGTCTCCAGCCCACCCCTGGCCACCTCGAGGTGTACCTCGGGCTCGTCGGTGAGCACCCGCCACTGGATCACGTCGCGGATCGCCTGGCCGTTGACGCTCACCAACTCGTCGCCAACGACCAGCCCGGCCAGATCGGCGGGGCTGTCGGGCGTAACGGCGACGACGATCGGGGCTGACACAAATCGACAGGGTACTGGCCGGTAGCCTGATCGGCGTTGGCGACCCGGAACACAGGAGCGTGAGCGACTTGGACAGCACTGCGGAATCGAATCTCGACCGGGGGACGGGTGACGGCGTCGAGCTGGTGCTGTTGGCGTCGCCCCGAGGCTTCTGTGCCGGGGTCGAGATGGCGATCAAGGCACTGGCGTGGCTGGTTCGAACCTACGAGCCTCCGGTGTACTGCTACCACGAGATCGTCCACAACGCCCGGGTGGTGCAGCGCTTCGAGGAGCAGGGTGTGGTCTTCGTCGACGACGTGTCCGAAGTGCCCGAGGGCGCGCCGGTCATGCTGTCGGCCCATGGTTCGGCGCCCGAGGTGGTGCGAGCTGCCGGAGCCGGCGGCGGCCTGGTCGTCGACGCCGTGTGCCCGCTGGTCACCAAGGTGCACCACGAGGTCAAGGTTCGATCGGGTAAGGGCTTCCAGATCGTCTACGTCGGTCACGAGGGCCACGAGGAGGCGGTCGGCACCATGGCGGTGGCACCCGACTCGATCCACAGGGTCGAGTCGATCGACGAGGTGGCGGAGCTGCCTCCATTTGAGACGCCGGTGGCCCTGCTGGCCCAGACCACCTTGAGCCACCGGGACTGGTCCGACGTGGCCGAGGCCACCCGGGACCGGTTCCCCGAGCTGTGGATGCCCGGCCGCTCGGACCTGTGCTTCGCCACGACCAACCGCCAGTCGGCGCTGATGGAGCTGGCCCCGCGCTGCGACGCGGTCGTCGTCGTCGGCTCGGCCAACTCGTCCAACACCCTGGCGCTCGAGAAGCTGGCCCGAGAGGCGGGCTGCGAACGGGTGTATCGGGTCAACGCCGCCGAGGAACTCCCGGCGGACCTCGCCGGGGTGGTGGGCGTGACCGCCGGCGCATCCGCACCCGAGGACCTGGTGTCCGAGGTGATCGAGCGCCTCTCCCCCTCGTCCGGGGTCGAGGAGATTCGCATCACCGAGGAGGACGAGTACTTCCCGCCACCGCGCGCGCTGCGGGAGATGCGCAGCGCGATCGAGTTGATCGCCGGGTTGGGGTTCGGCCGGATTCCCGGCGACCACGTGGACGCCGACCGGCGCCTGCCGGCCTCGGCGGTGCTCGAGGCGCTGACCTGAGGCCGAGGCCACGCAGCTGCGACCAATCAGGCTGAGACGTTGGTCACCTGCATGGTCACCACCCGGACCGATCTGCCATACTGACTCTCGGCCCGCCGGGATGCCCACCCATCCCGGGGGCCACCTGTCTTTTCGGGTGGATCACGCCTTCGGGACATCGCGCACCGAGGTGTTCGCCCCGGCCACGCCGTCCCATGCATCCTGGAGCCCCCGTGCGCCCTGCCGTCGACGTTCTGCGCCTGTTCCTCCATGTCGGTTCGGCCACCGTGTGGCTGGGGGGCATGGTCGTGATCGCCGGGCTCGTCCCGACGCTGCGCTCGATCGACGCGGCGGCTCCGGCCAAGGTGATGTCTGCCTTCGCCAAGATCTCCTGGCCCGCCTACGGCCTACTGGTCGCCACCGGGATCTGGAACATCCTGGCGTTGCCTTCGATGAGCGCGCTCGGCATCAACTATCAAATCGCCCTCAGCCTCAAGATCCTGCTGGCGGTGGCGTCCGGGTTGGGTGCCTTCGTGGCCCAGTCCCCCCACGCTCCGGCGGCACTCGTGCCCGCGTCCCGGGCGCTGGCCACCCTCAGCGCCACCGGGGCGCTGCTGATCGGCGTCGGCCTCATCAGCTGAGGTCTGCTCCGGAGGGCCGCAGCCGAAGCCAGCCCGGACCGTGCTCGCCGAGAACTGGAGCGACCGCGCTCCCCGGCTAAGTTTGTTGCTCCCCCAACGCAGAAGGACTCGCACCCATGGCGCCCCGCAAGAAGCTCACACCGTTGCAGGAAACCGAGGCCCGCCGCGCAGCGGCCGCCGAGGCCAAGGCAAACAAGGTGCAGCGGACATTCTCCGACGAGGAGAAGGCCAAGCGCAAGGAGCGCGTCGAGAAGGCCAAGGATGCGCTGAGCCGCTCGGCCTCCCTCAAAGGCGACCACGTGCCGCCCGCACGCAAGTCGCTGAAAATGTTCCTCCAGAACCTCAACGGGCCCAACCAGCCCGACGACGGCCGCTTCGAGATGATGATCGAGGCGCCGTTCAAGGCCCCGCCCAAGAAAAAGACGAACGACCGGCGCTTCTAAAAGCCAAAAATAGCGCCTCTCGCAAAGTCGATGCATGAACCTGCCGCAGCGTGGGTACAGACAGGTCGACGACGACGCAAACCAACGCGTCGCTAACCGAGAGGAACCCGCATGTCAGGGAGCACCGACGAGACCAAGGGCAAGATCAAGGAAGCGGCCGGTGACCTCACCGGCAACGACGACCTGAAGCACGAAGGCAAGGCCGACAAGGCCGGCGGCAAGATCAAGGACGCCGTCGACACGGTGAAGGACAAGCTCACCGGCAACGACTAGATCGGCCTCGCACCTGTGCGAGAACGCCAACGGGCCACCTGCTAGGGCGGGTGGCCCGTTCGCGTTGTCGGCCATTGGAGGAAAGCGACGACGTGGGGTTGTTGCCGATCTCATGCCAGGGAAGCGTTTACATCTCCCCCGACGGCGGTATCTAGTCGCCATGACTTCTCCCCTGCCAAGTGCGGTCGGCACCCTGTCCGACGGCGTGTGCTCGTTGCTTGCGAACAGCGTGGGCGGCGGCCCGGCTCCCACGCTGGACGAGCTGTGGGAAATGAATCCCGGCCCGTTCGATCACGACGCCCACCTCGCCCTGTACGTTCTCAACGAGCTCCACTACACCGGTTGGGCGGGCGTGGACGATGCGTGGGAATGGGACTCGACGGTGGTTCGGTGGCGGACGGCGCTGGCGGAGTGGTTCGAGCATTCGTTGTGGGCGGCCCTGGGCTCCGAACTCGCCGACCCGGCTGCGGAGGTCAGGCGCCTGCTCACCCTCGATGGTCCGTCAACCTCCCTGTATCTCGCTGAGGAGGGCACGCTCGACCAGCTCGTCGAGTCGATGATCCTGCGCACGCCCTACCACGGTAAGGAGGCGGATCCGCACACGTTCGTCATCCCCCGGCTGAGCGGATCGGTCAAACGGGCGTTGTGCGACATCCAGGCCGGCGAGTACGGCGTGGGCCATGCCCGCTCCCACGCAGAGTTGTTTGCCGACGCCCTCGTCGATTTGGGCATCGACCCCACGCCGAACGCCCACATCGATCTGTGCACCGGCCCCTCGCTCGCCACCTCCAACCTCGTCTCCCTCGGGGCACTGCGTCGGCGGCTGCGGGGCGTGGTGCTGGGGCAGCTGTCCCTGTTCGAGATGGACTCGGTCGTGCCGAACGGGCGAATGGTCGAGTGCGTCGACCGCCTGGGATGCTCCGACCGGGTTCGTTGGTTCTTTCAGGTTCACGTGATGGCCGACGCCGAGCACGAGGTGCAGGCCGAGCGTGCGTTTCTGATCGACTACCCCCAACAAGAGCCCGTCCAGGTCGACAACCTGCTGCTCGGGATGCGGGCGCAGTCGCTGATCGACAGCCATCTCGCCGCCGACCTGACGGCGAGATGGTCTGCATCGAGCCGACCGGCGGTGTCGGCCGTCGGCTAGACCACGCCGCCCTCGGTCATCTTCTTGATGTCGAGGTGAGCATCGAGTTCGTCCTCGGCCATCAGCCCTTCGGCCAGCACCAACTCTCGCACCGAGGCGCCGGTGGCCACCGCCTGCTTGGCGATGCGCGAACCGTTGTCGTAGCCGATGTAGGGGTTGAGGGCGGTGACGACGATCGCGTTGCGCTCGACCAGCTCGCGGGCCCGCTCGACGTTCGCCTCGCAGCCTCGTACGCACCGCTCGGCGAACGTGGTGGCGGCGTTGGCCAGCAGGTCGACCGATTCGAGCAGGGCGTGGGCGAGCACCGGCATCATCACGTTGAGCTCGAAGTTGCCCAGCGCGCCCGACCAGCTGACCGTCGACGCGTTGCCGACCACTTTGGCGGCCACCTGCATCATCATCTCGGACATCACCGGGTTGACCTTGCCCGGCATGATCGACGAGCCGGGCTGCAGCGACGGGATCTTCAACTCGCCGATGCCGGAGGTGGGACCCGACCCGAGGAACCGAACGTCGTTGGCGATCTTCAGGTAGGACACGGCGATCGTGTTGAGCACGCCGGCGGCGGCCACCGCTGCGTCCTTGGCACCCTGGGCCTCGAAATGGTCGTCGGCCTCGCGGAACGCCATGCCGGTGCGCTCGGCCATCACCTCGATCACCCGTGCAGCAAAGCCGTCGGGGGCGTTGATGCCGGTGCCGGTGGCTGTCCCGCCCAGGGCCAACTCCTCCAACTCGGGCAGCACCCGTTCCAGGCGGGCCTGACCGTGACGGATCTGGCTGGCGAACCCGCCGAACTCCTGGCCGAGGGTCACCGGTGTGGCGTCCATCAGGTGGGTGCGGCCCGACTTGACCACGTCGGTGAACTCGGCGGCCTTGGCCTCCAGGTCACTCGCCAGCACGTCGAGGGCCGGCAGCAGTTCCTCGCGAATGGCGGCGACGGTGGCCAGGTGGATCGCGGTTGGGATGACGTCGTTGGAGCTCTGGGCGTAGTTGACGTCGTCGTTGGGGTGCACGCGGTGGGTGCCGAACTTGCCGTCGAGCAGTTCGGAGGCCCGGGCGGCAATCACCTCGTTGGCGTTGGTGTTGGTCGAGGTGCCCGAACCGGTCTGAAAGATGTCGAGCACGAACTGGGCGTCGAGCGCCCCCTCCATCACCTCATCGGCTGCGCGGCGGGTGGCGTCGGATGCCTCGGCGTCCTTGTCCCCCCGCTCGGCTGCGACGGTGGCGACCGAACCCTTGATCAGCCCGAGGGCCCAGATGAAGCGACGGTTGAACCGCAGATCCGAGATGGGAAAGTTGTCGACCGCCCGCTGGGTGGACGCCCCGTAGTAGGCGTCGGCGGGCACCTTGACGTCGCCCATCGAATCGGTTTCGGTGCGGTAGTCCACGCTGGCTCCTCGGTCATCTCGATCTGGACGCCGCTTCACCGGCGACGGGTCCACAGGTGGGGACCCGACGGCGACGCTACCGCCGCTCGCCCGGCCGCTCTATTCCGCTACCCCTTTGCTTTGGGGGCGCCGACGTTTCGCTCGATGTCGAGGTCGATCGTCGCCTGCATCGCATTGCCCAGTTCGACGATGTCGGCGTCGCTCAGGTGGCGGCTCAGCAGCGGCTCCACCACCATCTCCTCCTCGGCGATCAGCACCTCGATGTCGGCCGTGATGTCGTCGAGGTTGCCAACGCCGCGCGCCTCGCGCACCAGGGTCAGGCACTGTTCGGCCGCATCGGCGTCGTAGGCGGCGGTCCAGGCGGCATCGTCGCCGGGCACGGCCGCCACCCGTCGCAGCATGGGGAACAGGATGCGCTGGCCGACGTCCAGGTAGATCGCCAGGATGCGCTCGAGCTCGTCGAGATGGGCCAGGCGCTCCTCACCCTCGCTGTGCTGAGCGTTGTAGAGGGCCGATCGCATCGCCTCGTGGGCGATGTCCAACAGCTCGAAGGCGTAACCCTTACCGACGGAAGCTGCCTCGTCAACGGGCTTCGGACGCTCCTGGCTGACCTCGCTGACCTCTGGGCTGGCGCCCCGCAGCCGGTCGACCGGTGTCTCTCCGGAGTCGACTCCCCCGTGGGTCCAGTCCAGGTTCTTATCGGCGTAGCGGTCGTCGAGGATCGCTTCGTCGCCCGCCAGGTCGGCGATCGGGGCGATCGTTACCCGCTCGACCGGTGGCCGGCGGCCCTGGACGTGCTCGCGAAATTCGGTGCGCAGCAACTTGAGTGCTCCGGTGGTGACGTCCTCCTGCTGGCGGCCCAGGCCGCAGCGGGCCCCGTTGGACACCGTGCTCGACAGGCTCGACAGCGCGGCGAGCGTTCGGGGCGAGCCGTCGTTGGAGAGGATCATGTCCAGGTGGGTACTGATGGCGGCGCCGTCGCTCTTACACGGCTCGCACTGCCCGCAGCTCTCGACCGCCAGGAAGTGGGCGATGCCGGCTGCGACGGCCACCAGGTCGGTCTCCTCGTCGAACACGAGGAACCCTGCCGACCCCAGTCCCGAGCCGATGTCGCGGATGTGCTCGTAGGTGACCGGCGTGTCGAACCGCTCCGCTGGGATCATGGCGTTGGCGGTGCCCGACACCGCTGCCACATAGCGGTGCTGCTCCTTCGGTGCGCCGCCCAGGTCGTCGATCACCTGCTGGAGCGTCACGCCCATCGGAAACTCACCGACGCCGGCGAGGGTGGTGTCGCCCGAGACGGTGGCGATGAACGTTCCCGGCGAGTGCTCGGTCCCCAGCTCCCGGAACCAATCGGCCCCGTGGGCCAGGATCTGGCTGACGTGGGCCAGCGTTTCGACGTTGTTGGCCAGGGCGGGCGACTCGGCGCTTCCAGATTCGGTGGCCAGCTGCACGTTGGAGGCCATGTTTCGTTCGCGGTTGCGGTCCTCGGGCTCGATCCCGCGTCGATAGGGCGGCGCCACCCGCGGAAACGGACCGCGGCCGTCGATCACCTCGAGCAGGCCGGTCTCCTCGCCGAACAGGTAGCTGTCGGGTCCTTCGACCACCGAGATCGTCACGTCGGTGGCCACGCGAGCCTCTCGCAGCTCCTCGACGGCGGTGCGCATCCGTTCCAGCTCTCGCTCGAAGGAGCCCTTCATGGCGACGACCACCCGGGGCGCCGATACGGCGTAGGCGGCGATCAGCGCACCCTCGAGCACCCGGTAGGGGTTGGTGCGCAGCAGCGTGCGGTCCTTGAACGTGCCGGGCTCGCCCTCTGCGGCGTTGACGACCACCGAGGTGGGCGCCGTGAAGGACTCGTTGCCGAGGACCGTCTGCCACTTCACCCCGGTGGGAAACCCGGCGCCGCCGCGACCGCGCAGCCCCGAGGCCTTGATCACAGCGATCACTTCGACCGGGTCGAGCTCGGCGGCGGCGGCCAGCCCGGCACCTCCCCGGTGGCGACGTAGTCGTCCCAGCTGGCCACCAGGTGGGCATCGAGCACCCGGTTGACGGTCGATCGACGATTGTCTGACATGGCGACGGCTCCTCTCGGGCGCCGGCAGCTCCCGGCCCGACTCTGACCATACCCAGTTTCGCTACACCGGCGAGGCATGACTCTCCGGCCCCACGACCCGGGAGCCCGGTCGACCGATGGTGACTGTCTCTGGGCGGTGGCTGGGCGGTGGCTGGGCTCGGCCAGCGCCTCGGGGAACCACTCCAGTCCGCAACTCGGGAGCCCGAAGCGCGCCCTGGCGGTCGTTTGCACTCCCCGGTTCGGAGAGGCCACGCAACTCGGGAGCCCGGAGCGCGCCCCTGGCGGTCGTTTGCACTCCCCGGTTCGGAGCAGTTTGGCCAACCTGAGGTTTCGCTCATGGAGAGCCGGGTACGAAGAGGCAGCGGACGGGACAAGTTGTCACCGCCGCAACGGCCCGAGGGAAGGCCATCAATCATGATCATTCTCGGTGTAATCCTCATCCTCATTGGCATTCTCGCCAAGATCGGCATCCTGTACACCATCGGTGCGATCCTCGCCGTCGTCGGCGTGATCTTCTGGATCCTGGGCGCCACCGGTAACGCCATCGGCGGTCGCAACCACTGGTACTAGGCGCCGCGCGCAGTCCACGCACTTACCGCAAGGGCCGGGCGACCTCGGGTCGCCCGGCCCTTGCCGCCCGGCCTTCGTTGCGTTGGTCAAACCGCTAGGTTCCCGCTCATGGGGACGAACCGAGCGCCGAGGCGCTCCTGTTGGCGATGGCGGCCGCCCTGGCCGACCAGGTGGTACCCGCCACGTCCGGCGGTGCAGCGCATGCAGCCCGGGTAGTGGCCAACCTGTGCCGGATCCTGGCCCGGGAGGTCGTCGACCCCGGCGACGATGTCGCGGTCGACCTGCGGGTACTGCTCGGTGCCGACGGCCCAGAAGACACCGAGCGCTTGGAGGGCGTCGACACCGGCGGGTTGCTCGTTGCGCTCGATGACCGACTGCGTGACGGCGACGCCGGGTTCGCCATGGCGGCGTTGCCGATCGTGCGCCGGGACGTCGAGCGTCGGCTGGCGATCTCCAAGCCCTCGTACCTGGACGACCGGTCGTGAGCGCGCCTCCCGGCTCCGGCCGCTCCGGCGAACCGACCGACCCCGCTGCCGCTGGCGCTGGCGCTGGCGATGACGCCGGCTTGCAGCGCGCAACGGAGCGGGCCCTGGCCGACCTGCTGACCGCGCATGGCTGGCACGATCCGGTGGTGGCCATCACGGGCGCCGCATCCGTGGGCGCCCAGCGATCGACCCTACTGATCGATATCGAGTCGGAGGACGAGATCATCCCGGCGGTGGCCCAGCTGAGCAGCGGCATCATCGCCGCCGTGCCCGCCACCGTCGAGAGCGCAGTGATCGAACTGGCCCGAACATCGGGCGTTCCAGCCCCGCTCGTGCTGGCGGCGACCGATGCCCTAGCGGGTACGGGCCAACCGGCGCAGGTGGTCAGCCGGGAGCCCGGCCTGTCGATCCCCCGCCAGGTGCTGCGCTCGGTCTCCGAGTTGGGCACCGGGGCCGAGCTGGCCGGCGAGTGCGGCACGGCGTTGGCCCACCTGCACGCCGTCGGACGCCGCTGCCGCCCCGGCTGGTCTGGATCGCCTCGATGCTGGTGATCTCTTCGGTGACTACTGCGACGGGCTGGCAGCGACGCTCGACGACCTGCCGCTCCCCCACCCGACGATCCGCCTGGGCGTCGAGTGGCTGCGCCGCAACCCACCGTCGAGACCACAGCGTCAAACGATCGTCCACGCCGACTTCCGCACGGGCAACCTGCTGGTCGACGATGGCCGACTCAGCGCAGTGGTGGACTGGGAATTGGCCCATGTCGGCGACCCGATGGAAGACCTTGCCTACCTGTGCCTGCGCACCTGGCGCTTCGGCAACGACGAACTGCCGGTGGGCGGGTTTGGTCCGCTCGACGCGCTCCGCTGGGCCTACGAGGCCGGTAACGGAACCTGGCGGGAGGACGCCTTCCGCTGGTGGATGGCCGCACGCACCGCCTGGTGGGCGTGCGGACTGGCGGCGCAGGCGGCCGCCTTCACGGCGGGGCTGACCGACTCGATCGTGCTGGCCGCCAGCGGTCGTCGAGTGCCCGAGCTGGAGTACGACCTGCTGAACCTCATCGAGACCGAGACCGGCCCGGAAGGCATCTGATGGACTTCGATCTGCCCACCGAACTCACCGACTACCTGGGCGAACTTGACCGCTTCATCGAGGCAGAGATCGCCCCGCTGGAGGCCGAGAACATCGAGTACTTCGACCACCGGCGCGAGCACGCCCGCACCGACTGGGACAACGGCGGGCTGCCCCGACCGGAGTGGGAGGCGCTGCTCGGGGAGATGATGCGCCGGGCCGATGCGGCAGGACACCTGCGTTACGGCCTTCCAGAGGCGGTCGGCGGCCGGGGCGGATCCAACCTGGACATGGCCGTCATCCGCGAGCACCTGGCCACCAGAGGCCTGGGCCTGCACAACGACCTGCAGAACGAGACTTCGGTCGTCGGCAACTTCCCGTTCGTCCTGATGATGCTGGCCAAGGGAACCGATGCCCAGCGGGCCGAGTTCATCGACGGCGCATTTGACGGCACCCACCTGGTGGCCTTCGGGCTGACCGAGCCGGAGCACGGCAGCGACGCCACCTTTCTCGACACCACGGCGGTGCGCGACGGCGATGAGTGGGTGATCAGCGGCACCAAGCGCTTCAACACCGGCATGCACCGGGCCACCCACGACATGGTTTTTGCCCGCACCGGCGGCGAGGCCGGCGACGCCGACGGCATCACCTGCTTCCTCGTGCCCACCGAGACCCCCGGCGTCGAGATCGGCACCTACTGGTGGACGTTCAACATGCCCACCGATCATCCCGATGTGCACTTCACCGACGTGCGGGTCGGCGACGATGCCGTGTTCGGCGATGTCGGTCGGGGGTTGGAACTGGCCAACATTTTCGTGCACGAGAACCGCATCCGGCAGGCCGCCTCCAGCCTGGGCGCGGCCCAGTACTGCATCGACGAGGCGGCGAAGTACGCCTCGGCCAGGGCTCCGTTCGGCCGCCCGCTGTGGAAGAACCAGGCGATCCAGTTTCCGCTCGCCGAGCTGCAGACCGAGGCGGCCATGCTGCGGGCGCTGATCCGCCAGACCGCCTGGCGCATGGACCGCCACGGGGCGATGGACGTCACCGACGCGGTGTCGATGTGCAACTACCGGGCCAACCGGCTGGTGTGCAACGCCGCCGACCAGGCGATGCAGACCTGTGGGGGCATGGGCTACACGCGGCACATGCCCTTCGAACACATCTACCGGCACCACCGCCGCTACCGGATCACCGAGGGATCCGAGGAGATCCAGATCCGGCGGGTGGCCGGGGTGATGTTCGGCAAGCGGGCCAAGCCGGCGACCGCTGGCTGGCCAGGCCGGGGGGGCGGGGGGGGGGGGGGGGGGGGGGTCGATCAGCCGTTGCCGCTCGATGGAGTGCGTCGTTGCGCTGCAAACGCAGTCAACGGGCCAGCAGTACCTCGTCGAACAGGTCGGCGGTGGGCCCGGCCAGCACCGACCAGTCGAGCTCGTCGCGTCGTTGCAGCGCCGCCGACTGACCGGCCGGGTCGGCGTCTGCGACGCCGTCGAGGCGTCGGGTGCGGCGCGATCGACTCGGCGCCTGGCCCACCGACGATACCTGGCGCCACCCAGATTCGCGGCGCCACAGGTAGCCCCACTCGGAGCGCAGCGTGGGCAACCCAAAGCCCAGCGAGTCGCCGACTGCGCCGGTGGTGAGCATCTCCCTGCTCGTCGAACACCAGTGCCAGCACATCGCAGGCGGCCAGGCGGGTGGCGTACAGGCCGGCATCGACGTTGCGGTAGGGCTCGGCGATGGCGATGCGCCGGTCGTCGGGGAGCACCTCGTCGCCGCGTAGCGACCAGCACACCACCTCGACGTCGTCCCGTCGGCTGGCGGCGACGCCGTCGAGTACCTCCTGCACCAGCTTCTCCTGACGCGGCGCGCCGACGAGGCCGATGCGTAGATCGGTCGGCGCCAGCCCGAGGCGTCGCTCGGCCTCGGCGCGGTCGGGCGGGTCGGTGGCGGCCCAGACCGCGCCGAAGTGCCCGTGGGGGATCACCCGGTGCAGGCAGCGGTCTGAGAAGTCGTAGCGCTCCCTCAGGCGGGCCTCACCCCAGACGCTGTGGTGGATGACGCCGGCCGCCGTGGCGGCCCACGCCCCGTAGACGGCGTCGTAGATCTCGGGCTTCTTCTCGTGCGGCGTCAGGTTGTGGGCGGTCCACACCACCGGCACATCGGCGTCGTCCAGCGCAGCGATGATCGCCCGATGGGCCTCCAGGTCGTCGAAGGCGACCCACTCGGGCCAGTGCAGGTGCACCAGGTCGACGCTGCGAAACCCGGGGTCGTCGACGCCGTCCCAGCCGAACGGCACCCCCCGTTCCACCAGCCGGTCGGCCACGTGGGGATACATGCCGCGGTGGTAGTGGGCTCCAGGTGCGGTCGACCCAACCCGGATGAGTGGGGTGACCCGGGCGGTGTAGGCGACGGTGAGCGCCGGATCGACATCGAGCTGATGCACCCGGGAGAGCTGAGACCACGGGCTGGCCCACTCGGCCACCCCGTCGACCGGCACGACGGTTGCCTGCCCCTCGCCGTCGTCAACCGTCCACTCGACGCGCAGCGGCGCACCGTCCACCTCCGGGATCGCCATCCCAAGCGCCACCGGTGGTCCCTCGAAGTTCAGTTGGTCGTGCAGCACGATCGTGCGTCCGTCGATCGACAGATCCATCGTTCGGGACCCGGCGAGGGGCGGTGCCAGCTCCTCGCCTTCGACGCCCTTGCCCGACTCGACAAATTCGTTCCAACGAGCCGTCACTCCCCCGGCGCGGTGCTCCACCGAGGCCGGCAGCCCGCCGGCGGTGAAGCGCTTCAACCGGTCGATGACGAGCGGCGTCCAGGTGGGCAGGTCGCTGTCGATGGGCACCTCCCACCGCCCGGGCCGATGCAGGGCGGGCAGGTAGTGGCTGCGCGTGGCGCCGACAAACGGGACGACAAAGCTGGCGCCGGGCGAGCGGTGGGCCCACACCCCCGCCGGACGGTGCTCCTCGAATGGAATGATCCGATCGATTGCCGGGTAGGCCTCCGAAGTGGGTGCTTGTGCCAGATCGGGATCGACACGGCGCAGCGCCGCTGCCGACCAGGCCAGCTTGCCCAGCAGGTCGTAGGTGAGCTGCAGGCGGCGCGCCGGACCGCGGTAGGCGTCCTGGGCGCGCCCGCTGTGGGCCCGGGTCAGCCCGTTGCGGTCGAAGCCGTGTTTCAAGGTGAGCATCGCATCGTGGGCTCGGCGCAGCCATACACCGGCTGCTGCGTGCGATCGGTCGGTCAGCGCGAACGCCGCCAGCTCGAGGGTGAGCGCGTCGGACAGGTCGCCGGTTGACCGACCCCAGGGTACCGACGAGCCGTCCGGTCCGCCGACGGCCATCACCAGGTCGAGGGCGCTCGCTATCCCTCGCGTCCACACCTCACCGATCCGGTCGGCCAACGGTTCGGTGAACAGCCAGACGTCCGCTGTATAGATGTCGTAGCGACCGCTGGCATCGTTGGAGTCGTCCAGCGCCCCCAGCGGGTTGGTGCCAAGCACCCCTCGCACACGCTCGATGAGCCCGTCGAGGCGGGTTGTGTCGTCGACCAGGCCGAGGCGCACCCGGCCCAGCTCGCACCGGGCGAGCACGCCGGCGTAGTTGCGCGGCAACACCCCGGCATCAAGCAGCTCCAGCCAGTCGGAGCTGTCGACCGCCAGCGCCACCTGGTGCACCTGATCGTCACCGAGGTTGGCCAGCAGCGGATTGCCCGCAAATGGCCCGTGCGCAAGCAGCATCTCGGCGATACGGTATGAGAAGAATGTGTGTGTCCCGGCGCCGTCGATGTCGGCGAGCAGGCCGGAGATGATCGTGTGGATCGGCGAGTCGGCCACCTCGGTGACGCCCGCCCGCGCCAGGTGGTGCAGCGTGAAGCACAGGTCGGCCCGTACATCGGCGCCCACCTGGTGGCCGGCGAACGTGCCCGGCAGGCGCCAGCTCGCGAGGTGGGAGCGGTTGGCGGCATCGAGCTGTTCGACGCAGAACTCCGCCACCAGGCTCGCCAACTCCCCGGCGTTCGGTCGAGGCGCGATGCCACTGGTATCGGAGCTCATGTCGGTGAGTGGATGGCCAGATGCGTCATTGGCGCAGTCTTGTCGACCGACGGCGCTGAAACCGCCGTGGTTCGAGGCCGAATGGGTGGGAGCTGGACTGGCCCCGCTTCGTCATTCGGTTGGCCTACGTCGGTGTCTCCACCCGCTCGCCGTCGAGGGCGTCGATCAGCCCGTCGGCCGCCCGGCCGCCGATCCGCCCGAAGGCCAACCCGAGCAGTGGGTCTGCGAAGCGCAGCACCCCGTTGAGCGTGAGTTCGGCTTCGTACGTCACGACCGCGCCGGTCCCGTCGGGGTGCACCGTGATCGTGTCGAGCGAGGTCAACGTCGAGCTTTCGGCCCGGGCGACGACCAGTGTGGTCGGCTCGTACCTGGTGGTCTCGTAGCGGAGGGTCATCGTGCCCACCACCGCCTTGACCGACACGTCGAAGACGGACTTCGCCCCGGGGCCCGCTCCCTCCACCTGCTCAACGCCGTCAACACCGGGATCCCAGCGGGCGAAGTTGTTGAGGTCCGCCATGTAGGCGAACGCCTCCGCCGGCGGCATCGGGGTGCGGACGTGGACGACGTAGCGGGCCATGGGCGGGGTGGTACCCGGTTGAGGGCCTTCGGCAAACGTCCCCCGGGTCAGGTCGAGGCGCTGAGGCTCTCCAGACCGGCCACGGCCTCCTCGGCTCGCGAGCGGGGAACGAGCAGGTGGTCGTGGAAGTAGCCGGCCAGCACGTTGCATGCGATGCTGCGCTCGGCGAGGGTCGCCGCTACCGCCACGGTCAGGCCCACCGCTTCGACTGAGCTGTGCACTTGGAGGGTCAGCCAGGCCGCCTCGAAGGCCTGATACCAGCCGCGCTCGGTTGCAAGCTCGACCGTTGTCACCGACGTGATCCCCTCCCCCTCGCTGATGAGGGCCTCGACCCCGGCGCCCAGAGGCACCGGATCATCAAGCGACACCATGGTGTACCGCCCGGGCCTCAGCTCGACGGTGAGTCCGGCCAGCATGGTCTCAAGATCGGTCTCGCCGCTCATCGCGTCGACGCTACCGGGCCGGCCTCGCGTACCAAGGTGGCGACATGGAGGCTCAGGCGGTCACCACCATGTCGGCGGGGACCGTCACCCAGGTTGCGGCGACGACGGCCAGGTTGGTCCCGTCGGGTGCGACCAGGGCGCCCTCGGTGCGCAGCTTGCGCCCGTCGACATCGACGAGCCGGCTGTGGATCTGATGCTCGACGCCGCCGGGGATGCAATCGCGGATCTCGACCGCCAGCGTTCCGGTCAGCGCCGCGCTGCCCTCGCCGACCGCCGCAAAGGCGGGCGCGGCCGTCGGGCAGTCGAGTGCGCCCCAGACCAGCCAGGGCGGTACCTCGTCGGCCTCATCGGGCGTCCAACGCACAGCGAACTCGGCGCTCGCTGCCAGCGGCCCGGCATACAAACCCAAGGCCGTCGTGGTGTTCCTGGCGTTTCCGCAGCTAAAGCACAGCGGGTAGGGGTGGTCGTGGCCGACGCGGAACGTCGAGCGTCCCTCGGCCGCCGCTATCGCCTCATCGTCCGCCGGCGAGAATGGCGCGATATCGAGGGGTTCGCTCAACGGGCTGACCGCGGCGATCGGCCGGTCCCCGTTGGAGATACGAACCGTTCCGCCGCCGGCAGCAGTGGGCACCAGCTCGGTGGCGAGCGGGATCGGGGCGGCGAAGCGCACCGAGGCGGCCAGCGGGTTGACCAGCTCGGCAAATCGCCCGGCGGACACGCCGCCGTGTCCGCAATCGGTCGGACCGTTGAATCTGGGGTCGATCGAGATCATGGGTCGATCTTGGCAGAGGGGAAAAGACGGTGCCCGCCCTCTGGCGGCGAGGCCGCGCCACGCTGAAGGTGCCGGCCATACCCAGCATCGAGTGCTTCTTGCCGGTCGCCGGGTCGATCAGGATGCACTGGTAGGGTGTACTTGCCCGGGCGGCAAACGTCATGGTGCCCCGCCGGTCTCCCCGGGTCGGTGGCGCCAACCTCGCCGATCGCCTCGCCGCCTGGGTCGAGCACCTCAAATTCGTGGGGGCTGCTCGCCGGTGTTGGTCATCTCAAATCGGATGGTCGTGCCGGCGGTGATATCGGTGAGATCGAGGTCCTCGTAGGTGAAGTCGACAGCGTCGAACGTGACCGTCCGATCGGGTTCGGCTTGAGCGGTGCCGCCCTCGCCGGTCACCGTAAAGTCCGACGTGATCCCATCGCCGGTCATGCCCGGCTTGCATTTCACCTGGTAATCACCGGCGACCAGGTCGACGGTGAGTGTGCGGGACGTACCGGTGGTGACGTTCTCCACCTCGCCCATGACGTCGCCGTCGCCGTTGAGGACGTAGAGCTCGGAGACCTTCTCACCGTCGTTGGTGAACTCGAAGCCCACCTTGCCGGCCACGATGATGTCGTTGTCGAGCGTGCAGGCGTCGTCGGTGCCGGTGACCGTCGCTGTGGTGTCGGCCGCTCCGCCCGAGCAGGCGGACAGCAGCGCGCTGGCGGTGATCAGGGCGACGGCAAGGGACCCGGCGGCGCGGAGGACTTCAACATGGGCAACTCCAGGGGGTGTGGGCATGGGTCAGTGCGATGCGGCGGCCGACTGGGGAGTCGGTGCCCCAACCTCGGCCGGGGCGGGCGACGGGACGCCGGTTGCCCGCTCGGGCTGAGGGCTGCGCAGGAACAGGTACATGGTCGGGGCCAGGTAGCCCACGTAGGTGATCACCTCGAGCACGGTCATCTGGGGACCGAGGTTGAAGATGCCCTTGACCAGGGTGCCGTACCAACTGGTCACGTCGTAGCCTTGAAGGTCCCAGGCCAGCGTGTTGAGGCCGGGCACGATGCCCGCCTCCTGCAGGTCGTGCACCCCGTAGGCGAGCACCCCCGCAGCGATCACGATCAACGCGGCACCGGTGAACTTGAAGAACGCCGCCAGGTTCATACGGACCGTGCCGCGATAGATGAAGCGCCGGCGACGACCGCCGTGCCAATGCCGAGCACGGCGCCGATCGCCGGCGCTGCCCCCCGCCCCTTGGGCCTGAAAGGTCGGGTAGAGGAACAGGGCGGTTTCGAGGCCCTCCCGACCGACGGCCAGCGCGCCGCCAGGAACACTCCGGCAGCGCGCCGAGCGGGCGGCTTCCATCTTTCCGTGCAGGTCGCCCTTGATCGTGCGCGAGGCCCGCTTCATCCAGAACACCATCCAGGTGACGAACCCGACCGCCACGATCGACAGGATCCCGCCGAACGCCTCCTGGGCCTCGAAGCTCATCGAGGCCGAGGTGAAATGCAACACCGCTCCAAACCCGAACGACAGGAGGATCGCCATTCCCACGCCGCCCCACAGTGCTGCGATGCGGTGCGCCGCTCGGCACGGACCAGGAAGGTCAACAGGATGCTGACGACCAGAGCTGCCTCGAGGCCCTCTCGCAGTCCGGTGAGGAACGTCTGTAACACCTGCGGCCTCCAACGTGGGTCGTCGTGGAGCCGGGCGGCCATCAAGGATGCGTCCGGCCTGTTGCAAGGGGAGCCTAACAACGATGCCCGGCAGGAATGCAACCACCCGGTCCAATCGTTTCGGAGACGTCGACGTGGGCGGTTCAACACTCGGAACCCGCACCGACACGTTGACCGCCAGCCCGCCCAGCGACGTCTCCCTTGAAGCGGTCCGACATCGACTCGGCGGTGTCGCGCATCGTGTCGATCACCTCGGCGAGGGTCACCCGAGCCGCCGCCGGATCGCCGGCGATCGCCAGGCCGGCGGCGTTGATCGCTTTGACCGCCCCCATCGTGTTGCGTTCGATGCAGGGCACCTGCACCAGGCCGCTTACCGGATCGCACGTCATGCCCAGGTGGTGCTCCATGGCAGTCTCGGCCGCCATGAGCGCCTGGTCGGGGTTGCCGCCCATCGCCTCGGTGAGCGCTGCGGCGCGTCGCCATGGCGCTCGACACTCCACTCGGCCATGCAGCCGCCATCGCCGCCGAAATCGTGGCGCCCTTTTTGAACAACGTACCGACCTCGCCGGCGACCAGCAGGAAGTCGTGAACCACGATCCGGGCGTCGGGGGCCGAACGGTCGTCGACGTCGTCGGCGAGGCACAGGTAATACAGCAGCACGGCCGGGATGACGCCGGCGGCGCCGTTGGTCGGGGCGGTGACGACCCGGCCCAGGTTGGCGTTCTCCTCGTTGGTCGCCATCGCAAACGCGCTGATCCACTGCAGCACCTGGCCGAAGTCGTGGTCGCCGCCCCGGATACGCTCCAGCCAGGCGTCGACCGAGTTCTCGTCGACGAGCGCGCCTTCGGCGAGCGAGTCGTCGTCGATCCGGTCGTCGCTGAGCAGCAGCCGCACCAGCGGCGCCGCTCGGCGCTGAACCCCGAGCCCACCCGGCAGGGTGCCTACGGTGTGGCAGCCGCGGTACACACCCTCGACCATTACCTGCCACAGCGCGTCCAGACCGGCCCGGATTTCGTCGGGGGTGCGCCACGCCAGCTCGTTCGTCCACACCACGTCGGCGATGCGCCCCTCCGTCGCGACGCAGTGGGAGCGCAGGTCGTCGGGTTTCTGGGTTGGGTACCGCAAGGTCGGCTTGTCGGTTCCCTCCTCGCCGAGTTCGTTGTCACCCAGCTCGTCATGTCGGAGTACGAAACCTCCTCCCACCGAGAAGTAGGTCGATTTCAGTGAGCGACCCCCGGCGCTTGCCACGCACGTCATGGCGTTGGCGTGCCCCGGGAGGCACTCGTCGGGGTGGAACACGATGTCGGAGTCCAGGTCGAAGGCGATTGGGACAGAGCGTCCGTCCAAGCTGAGCGACCGTCGATCGCGGAGCGCCGCCACCAGGTTGCCAATGTCGTCGACGTCGACCGTCTCGGGGTCGTGGCCGAGCAGCGCCAACGCAATCGCCTGATCGGTTGCGTGGCCTCGGCCGGTGAGTGCCAAGGAGCCATAGAGGTGCACCTGGATCCGTTCGACTGCGGTGAGCCCACCGTCCGGTCCGAGCGACTGGTCCAGCTCGGCCAACCAGCGCTGGATTGCCCGCCACGGGCCGAGCGTGTGGGAGCTGGACGGCCCGATGCCCACCTTCAACATGTCGAACACGCTGAGCACTTCCATCAGGCCTTAGCCAAAGCACACCCAGACCCGCAACGTTCACCGTCCGTGGTTGCGATCAGGCTGGGCTTTGGTCGCTGTGGGGCCTCCCAACCGGTCGGCTTCCCCGTCGATGCCGCCGCCACAGCACCAGGCCGGCGGCGCCGATCGCCAGCGCAGCGACCGCGGCGACGGCAGTCGCTGCGGGCAGGTTGAGGAGAAAGCGGATCAGGCCGCCGCCGCCACCACCGCAACCACCGCCCGGGGATGATGCCGATGCCGGTGCCGAGGAGAAAGGTGGGCGTGCCCACCCTGGTCACCCCGAGCAGCCAGTCGGCGGGCGGCAGCTGGCCGAACACGAGCCGCAGCCCGACGATCGGCGTCAGCCCGCCCTCGGCCAGCCGCGCGTCGAAGACGTGCATTCTGGGCGGGATGCGGGCCTTCACCCAATCCCGGGCGACCCATCGGGCGAACGCGAAGCCCAGGTAGCTCGACCCCATGTTGCCGATCCACGACAGCGCGATCGCCAGTGGAAACGGCCACACCATGCCCGCCGGCGCCATGTAGACGAAACCCGGCACACCGAAGGGCTGGGTCACCCACATCACCACCACGAAGATGATCGGCCCGACCGCTCCGGTGTCGGTGAGCAGGCCCTGCACGTTGCCGTCCTCGACGATCCAGCTCAGCGCGCCGAGCGCCACGAAGGCGATCGCAACCAGCGCAGAGCGATCAGGGCCGCAATTCTGGAGTTCGTCCGCGTCACCGGAGGTCGAACCTCAACCCTTTTTGGCAATGTAGGGGCGTATCCCTCCGCCATCTCGCGCAGCTGCGGATCCTCGACGAAGCGCGGCTCGAAGGCTTCCCAGGCCGCCTGGCGCTTGGCCGGGAGGTATTCGGTGGGCCAATTGCCTTCGTGGGGTCGGTAGCCCTTCAACACGTTGCGGGCGACCGTGGCCTTGTGCACCTCGTCCACCCCATCGGCGATGCCCATCGTCGGTGCGGTGGCGTACATCGCCTGCAGCGGGGTGAGGTTGGTCGTGCCGAGCGAACCGAGGATGTGCAGCGCGTTGAACGACACCTCGCGCAGCACCTTGGCCATCGTGAACTTCACGGCGGCGATGTCGGTGCGCGCCTCCTGGGTGCTCGTGTTGTCGATCTTCCAGGCGGTCTCCAACACGAGCAGCCGCAGCATTCGAATCGAGGCGTAGCTGTCGGCGATCTTCTCCTGCACCATCTGGTGGTCGCCGATGATCTTGCCGTGTGATTCGCGACTGAGCGCACGCTCGCAATATCATGTCGAAGGCCAGCTTGCACTGGCTGATCGTGCGCATGGCGTGGTGGATCCGTCCGCCGCCCAAGCGGCGCTGGGCCAGCACCTTGGCGCCGTCCTCCGGGTCCGAGCAGGTGATCGGCGGGGATGCGCACGTCGTTGTAGATGATGTGGTTGTGGTTGCGGGGCTCGGGCATGATCTCTCGACGCCGGGGTTTTCCGGGGTACGACGAACATGCCGTTGGTGCTATGACGAACAGCAGGTCGGCCACCCGCCCGGCGCTGGTAAACCACTTCTCGCCGTTGATCACCCACTCGTCGCCGTCCTTCACCGCGTGGGTGGTGAACAGGTTGGGGTCTGACCCGCTCTGGGGCTCGGTCATCGAGTACGCCGACCACAGCTCCTGGTTGAGCATCGGGGTCAGCCAGCGCTCCTTCTGCGCGTCGGTGCCGTAGGCGGCGAGCATCTCGATGTTGCCGGTGTCGGGGGCGCCCGCGCCGAAGATACAGGGCCGAGCCGTAGCGGCCGAGGATCTCGTTCAGCAGGCCCAGCTTGGCTGGCCGAACCCCGGCCCGCCCAGGTCCTCATCGAGGAACAGCGCCCACAGGCCCTGTTCCTTCACCTTGGTCCTGAAGCTCCTTGACCAACGCCTTCAGCTTGGGGTCCCTCGCCCGCACCGCATAGGGAAGACCAACTCGAGCGGTTCCACCTGTTCGCAGCAGAACCGCTCCACCCAGTCGAGCTTTTCCTGAAACTCGGGTTCGGTCGAGAAATCCCAAGCCATGTGCGTGTGCCCCGTGCGTGTTCGTTCCAGTGTTGTCGGGTGATCCTATGGCTGTTCAGCCGGGGAGCTCGGCGGGCAGCAGGTCGTCAACGCATTCGCACCCAGTGCCGGGGCGTCT
Organism: Candidatus Microthrix subdominans; assembly: GCA_016719385.1. Classification (NCBI taxonomy): domain Bacteria; kingdom Bacillati; phylum Actinomycetota; class Acidimicrobiia; order Acidimicrobiales; family Microthrixaceae; genus Candidatus Neomicrothrix; species Candidatus Neomicrothrix subdominans. Next base: position 417,666 of record JADJZA010000008.1, read on the forward strand.
ACTCCTCGGGAGCAGCTTCGCCGTTCACCATCCATGGGGTACCGAAGCGGTCGACCGTCACCCCGAAGCGGGGCGCCCAGAAGGTCTCCCCCATCGCCATCTCGACCTTGCCGCCGTCGGCCAACGCCTCGAAGACCCGCTCGGCCTGGTCGAGATCGGTGGTGGTGAAGTTGACGTACATGTACTGCATGGCGCCGAAGTTGTCGATGTCGAACACGTCCGAGGCCATCAACAGGTGATCGCCAAACTTGAGGGCGGCGTTCATGACCAGGTTGTCAGCGCCCTCGGGAAGCGGTTCGTCGCCGGGCATGTCCGACATGGCCATGATCGACAGCTCGCCACCAAAGATCTCCTGATAGCGGGTGAACGCTTCACGGCAGTTGCCGCCGAAGTTGAGGTAGGGAGTGAAGGACATCGTGTGCTCCTGAGCGTTGGGGTTCTGGCTGGTTACCCATGACGACGGTCTGGGCCGCCCAAACTCATCGGCCGGTTGCGAGAAGGTTCAGGGTCGCAGCAACGTTTTGCCGATGTTGGTGCCTCGAACAGGGCGTTCAGCGCCGGCACCGCCTGGTCCAAGCCCTCGAACACGTGGCTGCGGTACTTCAGCTCCCCCGCGTCGAAGAGCCGTCGCAGCTCGGCGTTGGCCTCGTCGAAGCGGCCCCAGTGGTCGAGAGTGTTGAACCCCTCCATCCGGGCCCGCATCGCCAGCAGTTTCACGTAGTTGGCCGGGCCGGGGTGCTCGCCTGAGACGTAGCTGGAGATCACGCCGCACAGCACCACCCGTGCGTTCATGGCCAGCCGGCCGAGTGCCGCGTCGAGGATGGGCCCGCCGACGTTGTCGAAGTACACGTCGATGCGATCGGGCACTGCTCCTTCAGCGCCGCCCGCAGGTCGGCGGTGCGGTAGTTGATGCAGGCGTCGAATCCGAAGTCGTCGACGACGGCGGTGCACTTCTCGTCGGGCAGCCGCCAGCCCGCCACCCGCCGCCTTGGCCAGCTGACCGGCGATCGACCCGGTGGCGCCGGCCGCTGCGCTGACCAGCACGGTCTCCCCGCTTGAGGCTTGCCGATGTCGTGCATGCCAAGTAGGCGGTCGCCCCGGTCGAGCCGAACACGGCGAGCAACCCGGCACGATCGATGCCGGCGGTACCTTCACTCACCCGGCCCATCACGGTCGTGTACAGATCGTCGCGGGCGATCGAGTAGTCGCTAAGCCGCCGAGGGTGGTGACGACGTCGCCGACCTGGTAGCCCTCGCAGTTGGTGGCGACCACCTCGCCCACCGTGGCGGCACGGACCACTTCGCCCAACTGCATCGGCGGCAGGTAGCCCGGCTGATCGTCAGGCAGGGGCGCACCGCCGCATCGATCCCCACCAGGCTGGTCCGTACCAGCGCCTCGCCGTCGCCCAACGCTGGTACGTCGGTCTCGACGAGCTCGACGTTCTCATCGGCGACCAGCCCTGAGGGGCGGCTGCGCAACACAACCTGGCGGTTCGTCTCGTTCATCGCGGCGAGTGTACGTGCCGACGTCGACCGATTCTCGGGAGAATTACGCCAGGCTGAAGAGCACTGCCTCGGCGCAGCGCCGACCGGAGTACAGCGCCCCCTGGCAGGCGGCGAGATCAGTGCCGATCCGGCCGGGCCGTACTCGGGGCGACGTTGGTCATCACGGCGATGTTGAGGCGGGGCCGCGTCCGGTTCCGTCCACGACGATGTAGCGGTCCGGGATCGGCGGCGCTGCGGCGCCGAACCACACGCACGATGCCGACTTCGACCCGACCGTGGGCAGGCTGAGCAGCGCCGCCGCGCCAGGACCCTGCGGCGGCGACGATCACGATCGGCTGCCAGTGCACGGCCATCGACGAGCACCACCTCGCCGGCTCGCACCGTCCCCACTTTGGCGTCAAGGTGGACCGTCCCAGCGGGAGACCGCTCGCCATCTGGTTCGGGATGGCCTGCATCCCACCGGCGGGCACCGCAGCCGCTCCGGCGAACAGGCTCTTCAACACCACGTCGAACATGCGTCGGCTGGTCTGAAGCGCCGGATCGAGCTGGATGCCGCCGACGAACGGCCGAAAGAACCCGTCGATCATTCGTTGACTGAAGCCCTCGCCACGCAGCGCTTCGAGTGTGGACACATCGTTCTGGCGCAACAGGTCCGACCCCGATCTTCGTCCCAGGCGGACCCGCTGGCGCAGCAGCCTGGCCTTGTCGGCGATCGTGCCGATCGGGGCGAGGCCGGTTTTCACCAGAGTGCGGGGCCGACGAATCGGATCACCGACCAGGTGCATCGCGGTGCCGTTCCACACCAGCGCGCCCGGCTCGAAGCGGCGCAACTCGAGGGCGTCGACATCGAACTGCCTCTCCAGCTCCGGATAGGCGGTCAGCAGCACCTGGAAGCCGCGGTCGAGCCGAAACCCGTCGACCAGGTCGGTGCGCACCCGTCCCCCGACGCCATCGGATGCCTCGAGCACGACGACATCCCGGCCGGCCTGGGTGAGCTGGCGCGCCGCTGCCAGCCCGGCGAGACCTGCGCCGACGATGGCGACCTCGGTCCGTTCGGGCAGCTGATGAGCGGATTCCGCGCCGCCAATCCTGCGCCGGGTGACTGCCACGGACGCACCGTCGCTGCCCGAACGGTCGGTCGGTGACAACGGATCGTCGTGGGCACAGAAAGCCAAGGCGCTGCCGGCTGCTTCGAGTACTTTTCACGAAGGTCGGGCAGGCGGGACAACCCTCCCGTCCCACGCCAGACCGGAACCCCAAACCGAGGTGGCCCAGCCATGATCCAAGCTATTGGTGACCTACTCCCGTCGGCGTTGGGCGTGGCGCTCAGCCAGTCCCGATCATCGCCGTCATCCTCATGCTGGGGCACCCCAAGGCCCGCAGCACCGGCTCGTGTTCGCCATCGGCTGGATCGCCGGGCTGGTGATCGCTCTCCCGGCCATCGTCCTGGCCCTGACGTCCGGAGCATCGGATCGGACAGCGCCACATCAACCGGCGTGAACTGGTTCCAGGTGGTGATGGGGGTGCTCTTCCTGCTTCTCGCCCTGAAGCAGTGGCGCTCGCGTCCTCAGCCCGGCGAGGAAGCGGAGTTGCCCAAGTGGATGGCGACCATCGACACCTTCACGCCAGGCAAGTCGCTCGGGCTCGGCGCGCTGCTCTCCGGGGTGAACCCGAAGAACCTGGCCCTCACCGCCGCAGCGGCCGCCAGCGTCGCTCAGGCCGGGCTGAGCGATGCCGACAGCGCCATCACGATGGCGGTGTTCGTCGTCATCGGTTCGCTGACGGTCGCCGGACCGGTGCTGTTCTACCTGGTCGCGAGCGAACGTGCCGCCGGCCCGCTCGGCTCGATCAAGGACTTCATGTCTGCACACAACTCGGCGATCATGATGATCCTGCTGCTCGTGCTGGGAGCAAAACTGCTCGGGCAGGGCGTGGGGGCGTTGGGGGGGTAGCGCTGGTCGGCGCATCGCCGCTTCGTTCGACAAGTTCGAGCGGTACGTTGGGTCGATGAGGCGGCTGTGGACCCACCGCGACATCGACGCCCCGGCGCCGCTGGTGTGGCAGCTGTTGTGCGACTTGGAGCGGTGGCCGGACTGCGGGGCCATCGGTGCGCAGCGCCACCCTCGACGGCAAGGCGCTCATTGGTGCGACCGGCAGGGTCACCACCGCAGTCGGGGGTCGACCTGAGCTTCACGATCACCGAGTTCGAGGCCAACACCGCCTGGGCGTGGAAGGTTGCCGGGCTCCCCGCTACCGCACACTCGGTGGAGTCGCTCGGTGCCGACCGGTGCCGGGCGAGGTTCGGGGTCCCGCTTGCGGTGGCGCCGTACCTGGCGATCTGCGCGCTGGCGCTGCGCCGCATCAACGAACTGGCGACCGTCGACCCGTCGGCTCCTGAGCGGGGTCAAACCGCCGGGCCGGACACCTTGGAGAACCAGGCCACCTGAACGTCGACGGCGGGCGAGTACATGGCATGGGGGCTGCCCTCGGGCCTGGGCAGCCCGGCGGCCTCGACGACCGTTTGGTCGATGTCGACTTCGTCGACACGGTGGAGGGGCCAGCGCTGGTGGTCCACCCGGCCGTAGAGCAGTTGGCGTCGCCGACGGGTGAGCAGAGCCCAACGAGCGGACAGAAGTGCTCCAGGTCGCCGACCTCGTCGTCACCGAGGCGGGTGCCGACGAAAGGCCAGGTCGGCCTCGGCTTCGAGCCTCGGGGCCAGCGCCTCCTCATCGTGTAGCGCTGGCGGTCGGCGTCACGCTCGTGCGCGCGTCTTCGCCCAGCAGTACGGCAACGCGAAGGCTGCGCGCCACTGCGACGATCGGCGAACGGGGCACGTCAAGCGAGAAGAACCACACGCCTCGGCGGCCGAGCGCATCGGTCACGTAGGTGCGGACGTTGATCTCGGTGAAGTCCCCAACCAGGGGATGGGGGCGTGGGACCCAGACGCACCCGGCGCATCTCGAAGGGGATCAGCCCCACAGGCTCGTCCGTCGAAGGTATCGACGGTGATGTCGGGCGGGAGCAGCCGCTGGACCACCTCGGGCTCGTAGGCCCAATGGAAGTAGGCCAGCTCGGCCCACTGCTGACGCATGATCGTTCGGCCGGTCCAGGGGAGGATCGGCGATGACGGGCTCGGGGTGGGCGCTCGGCGATCGTCCCAGGGGGTGCCGCAGTGCGGCGGTGCTGCCTGGTCGAGGCCGTCAGCCGCGACCCGTTCGGCATGGATCCGCGATGGGCGATGGCCTTGTCCGTCGCGTCGAAAAGGTGCTTCTCGTGGGCAAGGCGGTCGATCGCCCCTACCTCTTGCAGGATCCGAAGATGCTCCGGGCGTGGGCCCTTCAACAGCACGGTGACGTTGCGTCGCTCGAGCTCGTCGATGATCTCGCCCAAGGCCTGCGCCCCGCCGTGGGGTCGAGCATCTGCAAAGCTCCGGGAGGCGCAGGATTCGTTTTCACCCGCACCTCGTCGATCGAGGCCAGCTTCTACCGAGGAAGCGTTGCAAATGCACCGAAGAACAGCGCCTCGTCCAGGCGATAGACACGATGTGTTCGGCCCGGAGCGTCGAGGCGGTGTCAGCGTCGAGCAGCGGGCAACGGCTCGGCGACGGGCACCGACGTGCGTTGCGGGCTGACGCAGCGCCAACACCGCCGCCGCCGCCATTCCCACCTGCACGGCCAGGGATCAGATCGAACCCGACGGTCACCACCGCCGTCACCAGCCAGGATACTCCATCAGACCTGGTCACCCGTGCGACCGTGGTTAACGTTTCCTACGTCGACCATGCGCACCGTTGTCACGATCAGCACCCCGCAAGGGCTGCCAGCGGGATGTCCGCCACCAGTCCAGACCTGACGAATGACGACCGCGATCAGCACCAGCGAGTGGACGATCGAAGCCACCCGGGTGTGGGCACCAGCCTTGACGTTCACCGCGGTCTCGGGCGCGATCGCCCCGGTGGGCTTCGCAACTCCCGCCGAACAGCGGCATCGATCATGTTGGCCAGGCCCCGGCCGATCAGCTCGGTTGGGATCGTGTCGCCCCACCTCGGCCATCCCGTCGGCGACCTTGGCCGACAGCAGGCTCTCCAGCGCAGCCAGAGCCGCCACCGCCAGCACCGCACCGAACAGGTCGGAGACGACTCCGGCGTCGAATGCCGGCAACGAGGGGGTGGGCAGCGACGACGGCAACGCCCCTGATCAC